>VMCO01000021.1 GCA_008081325.1 Flavobacteriaceae bacterium | reverse complement strand
TATCCAGACAAGGAAAAAATCTGTCTTTACTAAATACAAATGAGTTTAAAGAAAAATTTCAAACAACAATTGATGGTATTGTTAGTTATTTTGATAGTCAAAATATCAGCATATTAGATTTTTTTACAGATTTAAATATTATTTCTGAAATCGATTTTGGATTTGTTACAAAGTTATTCAACTCCATATTATCTCAAATTGGTAGTTTGAGTATTGGAATTCTCTCTGTTTTATTTATTACTTTTTTCCTACTCAGAGATGGAAATAAATTATTTGATAATCTGATAGGTAAATTTCCAACAAAACAAGGTAAAAAACTATCTCAATCATTTTTAAAAATTGAAAATTTACTTACTAGATATTTTTCAGGTGTTTTGATACAGATTATAATTTTATTTGTTTTTTACTTACTACTACTTTTAATAATAGGAGTAGAAAACTCACTAGCTATTGCATTTATTTGCGCTGTTTTAAATATTATTCCTTATTTGGGCCCATTGATTAGTATAATTTTGATGATAATATTATCAGCAACTAATAATCTTGACACATTTATATTAGATGACTTTTTGATTAATTCCATATGGTTATTAACTGGATTTACATTTATCCAGATGATTGATAATTTTTTACTTCAACCTTATATTTTCTCTTCCTCTATAAAGTCTCATCCGCTTGAGGTTTTTGTGGTTATAATTTTCTTTGGCCTATTATTTGGAATTTTTGGGTTAATAATAGCTATCCCCATTTACACTACAATAAAAGTTATATATTCTAGTTTTTTTGATACTAGAATAATTATAAGCAGATTATTTAAATAAAATATCATGAGAAATTTATTACTAATATTATTTTCAGTTGCAACATTAATTAGTTGTGAAAATGAACCTGTCTTTAACCCTTTTGAATATAATTCAAATCTAACAATCAAACAAAATTTGACTAACGGTGTTTCTATTTTAGATATATTGAATTATAATGATATCTCATCATTTTACGGGATTGAATATGGAGGTGGATTTATTTTTCATGTAAATCCTAATAATGGAGAAATAATTGTTGCTACTGACTATTCCGAAATTGGAGATGTAGCTTGGGGTGATGTTTTTGATTTAGACACTAGCCATAATATTGGTGATGGTGATATAAACACACAGCTGATAATTGAGGGTAATCAAAATGATAATAGTTCTAACGGCACTGAGTTTGGAAGTGATGACTATGCCTTTAAAATAGTATACGATCTTAATTATAATGGATACAGTGATTGGTTTATACCTTCCAGTGGGTCAATGGAAATTATTTATAGTAATATACATTCTTTAGGCTTTGGAAATTTTAATGAAAATCTTGTCTATTGGTCTTCTACAAAAGAAGGTTATTTCCCTTATGTTATGGCATTTAATTTTGAATCATGGGGAGGACTTCCATTCCTTGGATCTTGCTTAGATGTTAATGGTTTACTAATAGCAAGAAAAATTCAACAATAAATTATCTTTGCTAAATAAAAAAATCCCCACAATTGTGAGGATTATTCTGTGATCGCGAAAGGATTCGAACCTTTGACCGTCTGCTTAGAAGGCAGATGCTCTATCCAGCTGAGCTACGCGACCTTACTAAATTATGTCGGGGTGGCAGGATTCGAACCTGCGACCTCCGCGTCCCAAACGCGGCGCGATAACCGGGCTACGCTACACCCCGAGATGGCGGAGAGACAGGGATTCGAACCCTGGCGACGTTTGCACGTCGACAGATTAGCAATCTGCTCCATTACCACTCTGGCACCTCTCCAATACTATAAAGTATTTAATAAAATGCGGTTGCAAAAATAGTTTTTCATTACCAACAACGCAACTATATGTGATTTTTTTTTATTTACTTAATTCAGGGTATTCAACCCTTACATGATAAATATTTTTTAATTTATCTTTTAGTACGGACTTAATGGTAGAAATATTTTTAAAAGTAAGTTCACAATTTACAAATTGTTCATTCTCTATTTGCTTATCAATAATATTTTCTACAAATGAATCAATTTTTTCATTAGTAGGCTTGTCAAGACTCTTAGTTGCAGCTTCAACGGAATCACACATCATAACTATTGCCATTTCAACACTAAATGGTTTTGGTCCATTATAACAGAAATCATCTCTTTTCACATCCTTAGATATTTCAAGCTCTTTATTATAAAAGTATGAAATAAGATTTGTTCCGTGATGAGTTTTAATAAACTCTATAATTCTTTCAGGAATTCCTGCACTCTTAGCTAATTTGACCCCATCTGAAACATGTTGTTTGATTACATTAACGCTTTCATAAGTAGATAGTTTATTGTGTAAATTTTGTTCAGAAAGTTGATTTTCTGTGAAATATGATGGGTTTTTTATCTTACCCACATCATGATGTAGAGCCCCTACTCTAGATAATAAAGCGTTTGCATTGATCTCGTTAGCACATGCTTCTGCTAAATTCGCTACATTCAATGAATGATGAAAGGTGCCAGGTGCTTTATTTGACAATTCTTTTAGGAGGCTTGAATTAGTATCAGATAATTCTAAAAGAGATACGTCGGAAACAAGTGAAAATAATTTTTCATATATGTATATGAGAGGGTAAATAAAAAGTGTTAATAATCCACAAAGAATGAATAAAGCAAAATTATTTAGCTGTAAGTTTTCAATATTACCTTCATGAATGACATAAAATGAAAAATAAGCCAACATGTATACCAATGTTATTTGTGCTACAGCAATAAATAAGTTTGCCCTTTTATAAATATTATCTGAAGTAAGAATTGTTACAACACCTGCAATTATGTTTAGGAATATAAACTCATAGCTATTGGGGACTATAAAGCCCAAAAGCATTATTGTTACAGAGTGTATAAAAAAAGCAATTCTTGAATCAAAAAATGCCTTAAACAGTAAAGGAATTATACAAAGTGGAATTATATATACATAATTTGAATTAACATCAATTACCCAAGTGGTAATTAAGATGATTAGCGTTATATTGAAATAGACAAAAGCAATTTTATTGTTGTTTTCATAAATATTTCTTTCAAATTTTCTTATGAAAAGAACTATCATTAAAAGAGACAAAATAACCAACAACGAATAGGCTGAGATTATTAAATATAAATCTGAAAAAGACGAACTATTGACTTCATACTCATTTTTTAATGACTCAAGAATTATTAATTTTTCACCTTCAACAATTTCACCCTTTGAAATTATTAGTGTTTCTTTCTCCACAAATCCTCTATTTGGAGAAATATTATTAGTTACTTCATTTATTGATTCATCTGAAAGAATCTTATTGTAAATTATATTAGGAGTTATAACATCAAAAACAAGAGATATAATTTGTGATTTATATAATTCAATATTTAATTCAATGATTCTATTATTAATGAATGTGATAAGATTCTCAGGTTTGATTAATTTATCATATGATGTTGAATTCACAACTTTATTGTTAAGTAACAGAGATACTTGTTGACTTTCTTTAAAATCATAGTTTTCTTCAATCAACCCGATTGAGTATACTTCGTTTATAATTTTTAATGAATTAGTTTTAATGTTTACTAATTCACTTTCACCGTATACATTAAATAATGAATCATTATTTAATTCATTAAGCCTTTCATCTAATAAATCGGAAGATTTATTAATAAAAGTAGTGTCAACTTCAAAGAATAAAGGTGTATTGATCTTTGCTATATTAATTTCATCATTTATCTCTTCATTCGTTTTTTTAATCGCAAAATCAAAAGGAGCATACAAGTTTTCTGATTGCCATGGTCTACCATTTTCAAAACTATATTTAAATTTTCCGCTTTTTGGGAAAAAATAAATAATTAGGAAGGCAGAAAAAATAAATAATAAAATTCTAAATATTCTTGAAAAACCTTTATTGATGCTGTTGAATAGTTTACTCATATTAATTATTAATAAATTTACTAAATATTTAAAAGCTTAATACAATTTAATATTTTATTAACTTTAGAAAAACAAACATATGCAAAATAAGGTAGTCATAGTAAGTGCTGTAAGAACACCTTTAGGTTGTTTCATGGGATCATTATCTAATTTAAGCGCAGTAGATTTAGGAATAACCGCTTTAGAAGGGGCTATTTCCAATATTAACCTAGATAAAACATTAATAGATGAACTAATTATAGGTCAAGTTTTACAAACTGGTTGTGGTCAAGCACCTGCAAAACAAATAGCCATGAGTTTAAAACTAGACTCGAACATTCCTTGCTCAACTGTAAATAAGGTTTGTTCATCAGGAATGAAAGCAGTTTCATTAGCAGCTCAATCAATTCAGCTAGGTATTAATGAAGTTGTAATTGCTGGAGGTATAGAAAGCATGAGTAATGCTCCTCATTATATAAATCTTAGGAAGCCTCAAAAGTATGGCAACTCAACTGCTAAAGATAGCTTAATGTTAGACGGATTAACAGATGTTTATAGTAATGATTCAATGGGGGTTCTTGCTGATAATTGCTCTTCAAAATATAAAATATCTAGGAATCTTCAGGATGAATACACTAAATTATCCTATAATCGTTCTATAAACTCTAGTAAAAACGGCTTATTCAAAAATGAAATAATACCAGTCAAATACATTGACAGAAAAGGAAAAGAAGTTATTGTTGATGAAGATGAGCAAATTTCCAAGGTTAACTTTGATAAAATCTCAAAATTAAACCCTGCATTTGTTAAAAACGGATCTATTACTGCAGCTAGCTCATCTCCAATCAGTGATGGTGCTTCGATTTTAATTCTGATGAATGAGCAAAAAGCTAAAGATCTTAATATTAAACCTATTGCAGAAATAGTAGGATTTACTGATTCGGCAACAAAACCTGATCTATTCACTATTGCTCCGAAAAATGCGATTGAAAAACTAACCAAAATAACAAATACAGATATTAACGAGATTGATTTATTTGAAATAAATGAAGCTTTTTCTATGGTACCACTCGTTAATATAGAATTATTAAAGCTAGACAAGGATAAAGTTAATATTAACGGAGGTGCAGTTTCTCTTGGACATCCACTAGGTTGCTCTGGTGCAAGAATATTAACCACACTAATTCACAGCTTACATCATTCTAATAAAAAAAACGGTATAGCCGCTATATGTAACG
>VMCO01000128.1 GCA_008081325.1 Flavobacteriaceae bacterium | reverse complement strand
GGAATAATTCCACTTACTTTCCAGCTTCCAGCCAGAGCTCCTACTAATAGTAGAATAATTATTGGAGTACTAATACTTTTAATACTTGAAAATATTTTTTTCAAGACATGAGTTATTTTAACTCCTTCAGAGATACCAAGTAGTGTTGCTATCAAAGAGGTAAAAATCAGTATGTAGTGATATGTGTAATCACCTAACCAGTCATTATTTTCAAAATAAATGATATTATAAAACAATAAAGAAATCAGTATTAAAACTGGAATCATTGATTTTTTCAAACCAATTTCAGATGATGTAATTTCCATTTAAATTAAGTTAAATTCTTTAAGGCATTTTCTTATTCCGTCATAGGTTCTAGAAATATCTTGATCCAAACCTACAGAGAACCTTATTAACCCCTCGCTCAAACCCATTGTTTCTTGTTCTTCATCTGAAATTTCTGAGGAAGTTGAAGAACCAGGTGCGCAAAACAATGTTTTGTAAAATCCTAAGCTTACAGCTAAATAACCCAGGTTTTTGTCTTGCATTTTTTCCATTAATTTATTTGCAATATCTAAACTTCCAGCATCTATGGTAACCATTCCTCCATACCCATAATCTTTATTCATCATTTTGGAAAAAACTTTATGTGATGGATGAGATTTAAGCCCAGGATATACGGTTTTTATTCCATCCTTTTGAAAAGATTCTGCAAGATACATTGCATTTTCGCTGTGTTTTTTCATTCTAATATGCAATGTTCTCATATTTTTAAGTACCGATGCTGCTCTAAGACTGTCCATAGTGGTTCCCATTAACATAAATGCACCATCATTAACATCACGAAGTGAATGAATAAATTCTTTACTACTACAAACTACTCCAGCTATTGTGTCGCTAGTTCCATTAATAAACTTGGTTAAACTGTGAATAACGATATCTGCACCAAATTTAATCGGAGATACCGACAATGGTGTAAAAGTATTATCAACTATCAGTTTTAAATTATTTTTTTTTGCAATTTTTGATATCTCTTCCAAATCAGCAATTTCAAGTAGTGGATTAGACGAAACTTCACAGTAAATTATTTTGGTATTTGGTTTTATTGAATTCTCTATAGCACTTAAAGAAGTAATGTCTACAAAAGTTGTTTCAATCTTTAATTGTGGAGTGAAATTTTTAAGAAAAGCATATGTGCCTCCATAAACAGTTCTGCTTGAAATGACATGGTCACCCGATTTACATAATTGTAAAATTGTTGCAGTAATAGCACCCATACCAGATGAGAATACATTTGCAGCTTCTGTTCCTTCCATCGCCGCACAAGCTTCTTCCAAATAAAGATTGCTTGGTGATGAATTTCTTGAATACAGGTAGCAACCCTCCATATTACCTTCAAAGGTTTCACTCATAGAATTTGCCGATAAGAATGTATAAGTGGACGAATCTGATATTGAAGGATTAACTCCTCCGAATTCTCCAAAAAACTGAAGGTCTTGAATATTATTTGCTGGTTTAGATTTCATTAAATTTTTTGATAGATTTAGTTTGTATTTTTCACTAATTTACCAAAATCAATTTTAATAGTTTAAAAATTATTTTAACATTTAAATATTTGTATTTTTGAATCCTAAATTTATGAAGTATGAATTCATTTGATGTTATTGTTATTGGTTCTGGTCCAGGTGGATATGTATCGGCCATTAGAGCGGCTCAACTTGGAATGAAAACAGCACTAGTTGAAAAGTATTCAACAATGGGTGGTACATGTTTGAATGTTGGTTGTATTCCTAGTAAGTCCCTGCTAGATTCTTCACATCATTATGAAAATGCACTTCATAACTTTGATGATCATGGTATTTCTATAGATGGTGAAATAAAGCTTGATTTAGAAAAAATGATGTCTAGAAAATCATCAGTTGTAGAACAAACAACTAAAGGCCTGGAATATTTAATGAATAAAAATAATATAACCGTTTTTTACGGTTTTGGTTCATTCAAAGATTCAACTACAGTTGAAATCAAAAATGAAGATAAAACTCAAATTATAAATGGTAAAAATATCATTATCGCTACAGGAAGTAAACCTACAAAATTACCATTTGTTGATTTTGACAGAGAAAGAATTATTTCTTCAACTGAAGCTCTAAAACTAAAAGAGGTTCCAAAACATTTGATTGTTGTTGGGGGAGGAGTAATCGGTTTAGAACTTGGACAGGTGTATAGTAGACTTGGATCAAAAGTTACAGTAGTTGAATATCAAGATAGAATTATACCAAACATGGATTCAGGTCTGTCAAAAGAATTGACTAAGGTTTTTAAGAAAAGTGGAGTTAAAGTAAATACTTCTCACAAAGTAACTTCTATTGAAAGAAAAGATAATGATGTTATTATCTCAGCCGAAAATAAGAAAGGTGAAAAAGTATCTTTTGAAGGAGATTATTGTTTGATTTCTATAGGACGAAGTGCATACACTGAAGGTTTAAATCTTGATAAAATAGGTATTTCCACAGATAAATACGGAAGAGTTGAAGTTGATAAAAACTTAAAGACAAATGTTTCTAATATTTTTGCAATTGGTGATGTTGTAAAAGGGATGATGTTAGCCCATAAGGCTGAAGAGGAAGGAGTTTATGTAGCTGAGTATATCAATGGTCAAAAACCACATATTAATTACAATTTAATTCCTGGAGTTGTTTACACATGGCCTGAAGTTGCTTCTGTTGGTCAAACCGAAGATGAATTAAAAAATAAAGATAAAAATTATAAAGTCGGTCAATTTCCAATGAGAGCACTGGGAAGAAGTAGAGCTAGTTCAGATTTAGATGGTTTTGTAAAAATTTTAGCTGATTCTGAATCCGATGAAATTTTAGGTATACACATGATAGGTGCAAGATGTGCTGATCTAATTTCTGAGGCTGTTGTTGCTATGGAATATAGAGCATCTGCTGAGGACATCGCCAGAATATCTCACGCTCACCCAACTTTTTCTGAAGCAATCAAGGAGGCTGCTCTTGCTGCTACTGAAGATAGAGCCATTCATATTTAAATCTTATTATTTACATTTCTATATATTTGTTTTAAACAAATGAAATGCAATTAAAATTTGAATCTTATATCAAAGATCATTTCCCTTATCTTCTCGAAGAAAAGTGTGTTGTGTGTTGTTCAGGTGGGGTTGATAGTATTGTTTTATTTCATTTAATGCTTTCTTTACACAAAAATTTTGTTGTTGCTCATTGTAATTTTAAATTAAGAGATGAGGAAAGCGATAATGATGAAGAATTTGTAAAAAATATTTGCAAACAAAATTCAATTGAATTTTATTCTAAATCATTTGAGACAAAAAAAATCAAAGAAGAATCTAATAATTCAATTCAAATGATTGCTAGGGATTTGAGATATGGTTTCTTCGATGAAATATCTACACGTTTAGAAATTAAACATATCTTAACAGCTCATCATTTAAACGATTCATTAGAAAGCTTTTTAATTAACATTTCAAGAGGATCAGGACTAGACGGTTTAACAGGAATTCCCGAGTTGAACGGTAAAATTAAAAGACCATTGATTGAATTTGAGAAGAAAGATATTATAGAATATGCTGTTGATAACAATTTAAGATGGAGGGAGGATTCTTCAAATAAATCAAATTCATATTTACGAAATAAAATTAGAAATGAAATTATTCCACAATTTGATGAATTAAAAGGGAATTTTTTAAAAAACTTTAAAAAAACTATAAAGTATTTAAAAATGTCAAATTCTCTTATTTATCAAAGGATCAATCAGCTTAAACTAGATATAGTTAATTACGACGAAGATGATATTTTTATTAAAATATCAGATTTAAAAGAAATTGATAAAGAAGCATTTCTGTATTATTTTTTAAGAGATTATGGGTTTGTAGATTGGGATAAAATAATTGATTTACTTTCAGCGGAATCTGGAAAAAAAATTTTTAGTAAGTCTCATGTTTTTTATAAAGACAAAAACAAGTTGATTTTAAGGGATATCAAAGTGACCAAAAACATTGAAATTTTGATAGAAAATTTAGAAAATAATACAAGTTTAGAATACCATAAAATTTTAAGTTTTACCGATTCAGATAATATTGAAAAAAATAATCCAAATATTATCACCGTTGATAAACAAAAACTAAAATTACCTTTAAAATTAAGAGGTTTTATGCATGGAGATTTTTTTAACCCTTATGGAATGAAAGGGGTAAAAAAAGTCGGTAAATTTTTAAAAGATAATAACGTAAGTGAAATTGATAGATCCTCTAGACTAATTTTATTAAATGGTGATGATAAAATTATTTGGGTTGTTGGGATGAGATTAGATGAAAGATTTAGTGTAAAAAAAGAATCTATTAAATTATTGAATATTGAATATTTACAGTAGTATAAGTCAAAGATTAAAAAATATTGGCCCTGGATCAGTCATTGCAGCAGCATTTATAGGTCCTGGAACCGTGACTATGTGTTCGATAGCAGGGGCAAAATTTGGATACAGTTTAATCTGGGCATTAATTATATCGATTTTTCTTACATTATTTATCCAATTGACAGCTGTTAGAATCGGATTAAGTACTAAAAAATCCTTATCCACTTTAATAAAAAATCAATTTGAAAATAAGTTTTTAAAATACACTTCTATTCTTCTTGTAGTCTCAGCAATATTCATAGGAAATACAGCGTATGAGGCAGGCAATATAAGTGGTGCTGTAATGGGGTTTGAGCTTGTTTATGGAAGTAAGTTACATGTAAGTGATATCAATATGTTTAGTTTGTTTTCTGGATTAATAGCATTATTATTAATCATTTATGGAAATAATAGATTTTTAGAGAAAACACTCATATCACTGGTTTTGTTAATGAGTCTATCATTTGTTTTTACGGTTTTTGTAGTTGGAATTGATTTTGATTCTCTTTTTACATATTCAAGTTTTTTTTCTATTCCAACAGATAGTATTTTAATTATTGCAGGTCTAATAGGAACGACCGTAGTTCCATATAATATTTTTCTTCATGTAGCACTTGTAAATAGTAAATGGAAAAATCAAGATGATTTGAAAAATGTAAATTTTGATACAGTTATTTCAATTTTAATTGGAGGCCTTATATCATTATGCATACTCTTAACTGCGGCAGGTCTTAATAAAACTGAAATTTTAAACGCTGTTGACTTAGCA
>VMCO01000099.1 GCA_008081325.1 Flavobacteriaceae bacterium | reverse complement strand
ATTGTTTGATTCACAAGATCAAAATAAATCGATCTTAGCAGAGGGCGCCCAAGGATCACTATTGGATATTGACTTTGGCACATACCCTTATGTTACCTCATCAAATACAACCGCTGCAGGTGCATGCACTGGACTAGGAATATCTCCAAATTCAATAAAAGATGTATTTGGGATTTTTAAAGCTTACACGACCAGAGTTGGATCAGGACCCTTTCCTACTGAACTATTTGATGAATATGGGGAAAGAATGAGTAAGATCGGTAACGAGTTTGGAGCAACAACCGGAAGACCAAGAAGATGCGGTTGGTTAGATTTAATTGCCCTAAAATATGCTTGTAAAATTAATGGTGTAACCAAACTAATGATGATGAAAACCGATGTTTTGAGTGGTTTTGATAAAATATTAGTTTGTACAAAATATAAATACAGAGGAGAAATAATAGAAAACTTACCGTATGATCTTTCAGACGAATCTATCGAACCTATTTATAAAGAATTCAACGGATGGACAGAAGATCTAAGAGAATTAAAATCCTCTGATAATCTACCTGAAAATTTAAATGATTATATTAATTTTTTAGAAAAAGAGTTAAAAATTCCCATTGTAATTGTTTCTGTCGGGCCAGACAGAAAAGAAACACTTTTTAGATAGTTTGGTGAAAAAACACATCTTATTAATATCTGGTTTTCTTTTATCGTTTTGTTTTAGCACAACAATATTTGCACAAGAAAAAACAAAAATAAAAATTGAAAGAGCAGGTTTTTTTGAAAAAGACAAAAACAAGTATCCAGATGCATCAGTGTTAACGAGAGACAAAGAACAGAAAGTTCTTATCTCTCATGACGGTGTTTTAATGACATGTAATCAAGCTTTTTTTTACGAAGAAAAAAATTTTATAGAAGCATTTGGTGAAGTTTCATTAAAACAAGGGGACACTCTAAATCTAAAAGCAAATTATCTAGAATATAATGGAGATACAAAATTAGTTTATGCAGAGGGAAATGTAATTTTAAATGAACCTGAATCAAATCTATACACAGAATCATTATATTTTGACAGAAATAAACAGGAAGCATTTTATAGTGAAAAAGGAAAATTAATCCGAAACTTGAGTGATACTATATATAGCTTAAAAGGGACTTTTTTTGCTAATGAAAAAAAGTATCGTTTTGAAACAAATGTTGATTTAAGAACTCCAAAATATAATATTTATTCTGATATCCTTAACTATTTTACCGAATCTGGAAAGTCATACTTTTCAGGTCCTACTGATATTATCACTGATGATTCAAAAATATATTGTGAATTCGGTTATTATGACACCATGAATGATAACGGATATTTTATCAAAAATTCCAAAATTGATTTTGAAGAATATCAAATTAATGGAGATAGTATTTACTTTGACAGGTCAATAAATTATGCATCCGCAACAAATAACATAAGAATTCTTGACACTATAAATAAGACATTATCTACAGGTCATTATGCTGAAATACACAGGGATATAGATTCAATGTTTATTCAAAAGAGAGCCTTGATTGCTTCTTTTAAAGAAAAGGATACAACTTATATTCATGGTGAATCAATAGTAATCACTGGTAAAGAGAATGAGCAAATTATTAGAGCATTTATGAACGGTAAAATTCTAAGGAATAATCTCAGTGGAAAATGTGATTCAATACATTTTAATCAAATCACCGGAATTGCTCAGCTTATAAATAAACAGAAGAACTCAGAAATTAGATCAAAAAAAGTGAAAAAACCTATTTTATGGAACAATAAAAGTCAAATAACAGGTGACTCAATTCATATAAAATTTAATATTGAAAATAATGTCATCGATTCTCTTTTTGTTTTTAATAATGCATTTATAATCGAGAAAGATACCATGGAATTAGGGTTTAATCAAATATCAGGGAAAAGACTAAATGGAAATTTTATAGAGGGTAAATTAAAAGAAGTAGACATTCTTAAAAATGCTGAATCAGTATACTATTTAAGAAATTCTGAAAATGAATTGATTGGAATCGATAAATCAAAATCGGCAAAAATTAAAATTTTTATTTCCGAACAAAATATTGACACATTTACCAAAATTAATCAAGTTGACGGAAGAGTATATCCTGAAGATGAATTCAATGAAAATGATAAATTATTAAAGGGATTCTATTTTAGAGAAGATGAGATCATAAAAACAGTCAATGATCTCTTTCTTGAAGATAAAAAATTTAAATTGACAAAAATCAAACATCTAGATTAAAACTATCATTTCAGAATTTAAAAAATATCAAGCACAAACAACACCCTATCCTTTGATGATTGAAGTTTCTAAGGCAAAAGGGAGCTATATCTACGATAATGATAATAAAAAATATTTAGATTTTGTAGCTGGTGTTTCAGCATGCAGTGTTGGTCATTGCAATGAAAAAGTAATTGAGGCAATTAAAAATCAATCTGAAAAATATATGCATGTGATGGTATACGGTGAATTTGTAACAAAACCATCTTTAGATTTAGCTAAACTGTTAGCCAAAAACCTACCAAAAAATCTGAATTGTACATATTTTACTAATTCTGGAACAGAGGCATTGGAAGGATCGATGAAATTAGCAAGAAGATATACAGGAAGAAGTAAGATTATTGCTGCAAAAAATGCATATCATGGAAGTACTATGGGTGCTCTTACTCTAATGGGATTGGAAGAAAGAAAAAAACCCTTTGAACCTTTAATTCCCGAAGTTGACTTTATTGATTTTAATTCGTTTAAAGACTTAGATAGAATTGATGATAACACCTCATGCGTTATATTAGAAACCATTCAAGGTAGTGCAGGTTTTATTGTTCCAAAAAATGGATATCTAATCGAAATAAAAAAGAGATGTGAAGAAGTTGGTGCTTTGTTAATTTTAGATGAAATTCAAACTGGAATTGGTAGAACTGGAAAATTATTTGGATTTGAAAACTTTGATTGTATTCCTGATATAATCGTTTACGGAAAAGGATTAGGCGGAGGTATTCCGATTGGAGCATTTACATGTTCAAAGAAATTAATGGATACTCTCCATATCAATCCAATTCTTGGGCATATCACAACATTCGGAGGAAATCCAGTGATTACAGCTGCTGCTCTACAAACTTTAAAAATCGTTTTAGGTTCTAAATTATTAGAAGGTATAAATGAAAAAGAAAATTTAATCAGAAAAAAATTAAAACATAAACTCATTAAAGAAGTTAGAGGTATTGGGTTAATGCTTTGTTTAATAATGAGAAATATTGAAATTACTAATAAGTTAGTTTTAGAAGCAAAGAGTAAAGGTTTAATCCTTTTTTGGCTTCTGATTGAAAAAAAAGCGGTTAGAATAACTCCACCATTAACTATCTCTAAAAAAGAACTGGAAGATGGTTGTGATATAATTTTAAATATTCTTGACTCAATTGAATAGCTGTTAATTAGTTTGTTAAGAAGTTTAAAGTTTCCTGATTTATTTTAAACAAATCATATTTATTTTTATTAGAAAGATGATTTGTGATGGATAATGTGAATGACATAAACTTTTCAATTAGTAGATTTGAAAAAATGGTTAAAGAAAATAAAGTACTTTTCTTTGATTCGGTCGAATTTGAAAGTATCATTTCCTACTATTTAGACACTGGTAAATTAACATTAGCAAAAAAGGCACTCAAGCTTTCATTAAGCCAACATCCATCCAACTCAAACCTATGTCTATATGAGATAGAAATATTTATTCAGGAAGATAAATTAGATAATGCATTAGATCTAGTGAATTCTTTACTGATGATTGAAACTAATAATTATGAGGCTATAATATTAAAATCCAGTATCCTATCTAAACAAAAAAAACATAACAAGTCCATTGCATTACTAAAAAGTATAATTAATGACTATGAGAATGAGACAGAACTGTTTTATCAGATTGGAATTGAGTATTTATTTACAGAGAACTTCTCTAAATCTAACTACTATTTCAAAAAAAGTCTTAATTATGATTATTTAGATCATAGTGCATTATATAATATACTTTATTGCTACGAAATGATTAAAGATACAAATGGACTAATTTTTTTCTTAAAAGATTACCTATCAAAAAATCCATATAGTGAAATTGGATGGCATAATTTAGGTAAAAACTATGTAAAAACTAAAATGTATAAAGAGGCTATTGCCGCATTTGACTATGCAATATTCTCTGATGATACTTTTACAAGCCCATATATCGACAAAGGAAAGTTATTAGAGAAAATGAAAAAATATGACGATGCAATTAATAACTATAAAGAAATTATCAGTATAAATCCTAATTCCTCCTATGCTCTATTCAGAATAGCTTTTTGTTTTGAGAAGAAGTCTGACTATAAAAATTCTTTAGAATTTTATTTCAAGTGTGTCAATGAAGATCCTAATATGGATAAAGCTTATTTTAGACTATCAATGTTCTATTATAGAGAAAACAAATTCAAAAGAGCTAAAGAATATATAGAAAAAGCAATAAAGCTAAATCAAGAAAAATCTAAATACTGGAAAATATATTTAAACTGCTTATCCAAAACTTCAACAAAAAATTACTAGTTTAACACTAGAATTTTAATATGCGAAGTAGAAATACAATAGATTATATAAAATTATTCTTTAAGGGTGTTTTCATGGGTATAGCAGATGCAATGCCTGGTATCTCAGGTGGAACAATTGCTTTATTGGTCGGAATTTACGAAGAACTAATCAGATCAATTAGTGAAGTAAATCTTAATCTGTTATCTGACCTAAAGAATAATGGTTTCAACTCTTTTTGGAAAAAATTAAACGGAAATTTTTTATTAGTGCTGGTTACAGGAGTTGGAATTAGCCTAATTTCTTTTGTAAAAATTTCGGCCACTTTTCTAGAAAAATTTCCTTTATTTATTTGGTCATTTTTTTTAGGGTTAATATTTGCAACAGTTTATATAATCTACAAAATGATAAAAAAATGGAACATAATAAATTTCTTTTTTTTAATTATATCAATATTGTTTTCTTTATTTCTTTCATCATTTTGGACTTATGAATCAAATGAAATTAGTTTATTGTATGTTTTATTTTCTGCAATAATTGCTTCGTCAGCTATGATTTTACCAGGTGTGTCAGGATCATTGATTCTTGTAATTTTAGGGGTCTATG
>VMCO01000202.1 GCA_008081325.1 Flavobacteriaceae bacterium | reverse complement strand
CGTTCCAGTACCTCACTTTGGAGTTGTTTTAGAATGGAATACATTTCAAAAATTTTCTAAAGAGTTGAAAAAGAAAGGAGTAGATTTTATAATTGAGCCCTATATACGTTTTGAAGGTCAGCCAGGTGAACAGGCAACCATGTTTTTCATGGACCCTGCTGGCAATGCACTAGAATTTAAATCCTTTAAAGACTTTAATCAAATCTTTGCTTCGTAATTAACCTTTGTATGCCAACAAAGTGTTTTTTAATAACATTGCTATTGTCATAGGCCCGACACCTCCAGGTACAGGGGTAATAAAACTCGATTTTTTAGAAACATTTTCATAGTCAACGTCACCAACAATTTTATAGCCTTTTAAAGAATTGTCAGACACCCTCGTGATACCCACATCAATAATAACAACACCATCTTTTACCATGTCAGCTTTCAAGAAATTTGGTACGCCCAAAGCTGAAATTATGATATCGGCCTCAATGGTTAATTTCTCAATATTTTTAGTTCTACTGTGTGCAAGCGTAACAGTAGAATTCCCAGGGTTAGATTTTTGACTCATTAAAATACTGATCGGCCTTCCAACTATATCAGATCTTCCGATAACAACTGTATGCTTTCCAGAAGTTTCAACATTATATCTTCTCAATAACTCCATTATTCCAAAAGGAGTTGCAGAAATAAATGTTGGTAAACTCAGAGCCATTTTTCCAAAGTTGGTTGGATGAAAACCATCCACATCTTTGTCGGCATCAACAGCCATTAATATTTTTTGTGAGTCTATGTGTTTAGGTAATGGCAGCTGAACAATATAACCGTCAATATTTTCATCATCATTCAACTCGTTTACTTTTTCAAGAAGTTCATTTTCAGAAATTGCTTCAGGCAGTTTTATTAGAGTAGACTCAAATCCAACTCTTTTACAAGCACGAACTTTGCTGCCGACATATGTTAGACTAGCTCCATCGTCTCCGACAATAACTGCGGCTAGATGTGGGGGTCTTAAGCCTTTTGCAATAATCCCTTTTACAGATTCTGCAATTTCAGCTTTGATATCATTACTTGTTTTTTTTCCGTCTAAAACTATCATCTACCCTTCATATTTTGCATTATCTGCATCATTTTACCTTGACCCATTCCCTGCATCATCTTCATCATTTTACTCATTTGATTAAACTGCTTGAGTAATTGATTAATCTCTTCAACCGACCTTCCTGATCCCCTGCTGATCCTTCTTTTTCTTGATTGATCTAAAATAGAAGGTAGTGCTCTTTCTTTTGGAGTCATTGAATTAATAATTGCTTCGATAGGTTTAAAAGATTCATTATCTATTTCTTCGCCCGATTGTTTCATCATTTTATTAGCTCCAGGAATCATGCCAACCAAATCTTTCATATCCCCCATTTTTTTAATCTGCTGAATCTGCTTCATAAAATCGTCTAAACCGAACTTATTCTTAGCAATTTTCTTTTGAATCTTTCTGGCTTCTTCTTGATCAAATTGCTGTTGTGCTCTTTCAACAAGTGAAACAACATCGCCCATTCCAAGAATTCTATCAGCCATTCTACTTGGATGAAAAACATCTAACGCATCCATCTTCTCACCTGTTCCTATGAATTTAATAGGTTTATCAACTACACTTTTGATGGATAAGGCAGCACCACCACGTGCATCACCATCTAATTTGGTAAGAACAACTCCGTCAAAATCCAATACATCGTTAAATGCTTTAGCACTATTTACTGCATCCTGGCCAGTCATAGAATCAACAACAAATAAAATTTCACTTGGCTTAATAGCCTTCTTAATATTTGATATTTCATTCATCATTTCCTCATCAATTGCCAACCTACCTGCTGTATCAATAATTATTAAATTATGACCTTTAGATTTTCCATGCTTAACCCCTGCCTTAGCAATTGCTACAGGGTCTTTATTATCTTCTTCTGAATACACCTCTATATCTAAATCTTCTCCCAACACATGTAATTGCTCAATTGCCGCAGGCCTATACACATCACAAGCAACCATTAGTGGTTTTAATGATTTTTTCTTTCTAATATCGTTAGCAAGCTTTGCAGTAAAAGTAGTCTTACCAGACCCTTGTAGACCTGACATTAAAACTATGGCAGGCTTATCTTTTAAATTTATTTCAGAAGTTTCACCACCCATTAATTCAGCCAATTCATCTTTTACAATTTTGACCATTAATTGACCAGGCTTTAGGTTTGTTAAGACATCTTGACCAATCGCTTTTTCTTTGACTCTTTGTGTAAAATCTCTTGCAGTTTTAAAGTTTACATCAGCATCAAGTAGTGCACGTCTAACCTCTTTTAATGTTTCAGCAACATTAATTTCAGTTATACTTCCATGACCCTTTAAGACCTGTAGGGCTTTATCTAATTTTTCACTTAGATTACTAAACATATTGTAAAATAAAAAAATTAAAACTCATATTAAAATCACATTCTATCAACAACACCAATACCCAAAAGCGATAGTGCATTTTTTATTGTTATTCCAACTAATTTTGAAAGCTCAACTCTAAATGTTTTCTTGTCTTCAAAAGCAGATTTTAAAATTGGCAAAGATTGATAAAACGAATTGAATGACTTTACTAAATCGTAAACATAATTTGCTACCATTGCTGGATTATGTGAGCTTGCAGCACCACTAATAACTGAAGGAAATAAATCAATTTGTTTGATTAAATCTTTTTCCTTGTCTTCCAATTTTCTGTCATATTTATCTTTTGATAAATCAAAATTAATTCCATTTAAAATTGATTGAATTCTTGCATAAGAGTATTGAATAAATGAGGCTGTATTACCTTGAAAATCTACTGATTCTTTTGGATCGAAAAGGATCCTTTTTTTAGGATCAACCTTTAGGATATAATACTTTAGTGCACCTAGACCAACTGTCTTGTATACATTATTTTTCTCTTCTTCAGAAAGACCGTCTAGCTTTCCTAAATTTTTTGAAATCTCTTTTGCGGTACTAGTCATCTCTTGCATCAAATCATCAGCATCAACAACAGTACCTTCTCTACTTTTCATCTTACCACTTGGTAAATCTACCATTCCATAGCTAAGGTGAAATAAATTTTCAGACCATGAGAAACCAAGTTTTTTAAGTATTAAAAAAAGAACTTTAAAATGATAGTCCTGCTCATTACCCACGGTATAAACCATTGAGTTAATATCAGGGCAATCTTTTACTCTCTGCACGGCGGTACCAATATCTTGAGTCATATAAACAGCAGTTCCATCAGCACGAAGTACAATCTTTTCATCTAGTCCATCTTCGGTTAGATCACACCAAACTGAGCCATCATCTTTTTTGTAAAAAACTCCTGATTTTAATCCGCTAGAAATAAATTCTTTACCTAACAAGTATGTCTCACTTTCATAATAATAACTATCAAAGTCAACACCTAAATTTTTGTAAGTTTCTTCAAACCCTTCATATACCCAGCCATTCATTTTTTTCCAAAGCTCTACCACTTCTTTATCACCAGACTCCCATTGAATTAGCATTTCTTTTGCTCTTAGTAGAATTGGGGCATTTTGCTTAGCCTCTTTTTCGTCAGCTCCACTTTTTATCAGCTCTTCAACTTCTTTTTTATAAACCTGGTCAAATTTGATGTAATAATCTCCAACAAACTTATCTCCTTTCAAATTAGTACTGACCGGAGTTTCACCATTACCATAGTCCAACCAAGCAATCATACTCTTACAAATATGAATTCCTCTATCATTTATAATTTGGGTTTTATATACTTTTTTTCCTGATGCTTTGTGAATTTTAGACATACTATATCCAAGCAAATTATTTCTTATATGACCTAAGTGTAAAGGCTTGTTAGTATTTGGAGATGAATATTCAACCATTACAGCTTCATCAGAAATAGTGTTAGAAAATCCATATTCTGAATTTTCTTTTACTGAATTAAAAAAACTTAAATAATGTTCATCAGCAATTGAAAGATTCAAGAATCCAGAAACAATATTATAAGAAACAACAGAACTATTTGAAACCAAATAACTACCAATCTTTTCAGCAATTTCTTTTGGGCTCGATTTTAATTCTTTGACCATAGGAAAGACAACAAGAGTAACGTCTCCCTCAAATTCTTTTTTTGTTTGCTGAAGCTCAATATTATCAGTATTAAACTGAAATATTTCATTTAAAGCAGTTTGAATATTGTCTCTTATTATGTTTTGAATATACATTCTCTATAATCTGATGTAAATATACTGTTAAATAATATTATTTTTTAGGTAAAAATATTTCTGCAATCATACATCTAGCACTACCTCCACCACATACTTCAATTGTATTGATATCACAAGAAACAATTCTTGAATATTTTGTAATTATATTTTTCTGATTTTCATTTAATGAATCCTTAGCTGACTGGCTCATAACTAAAATACTCTCGTCGTTATCGTTTGTAAGCTCAAGCATATTTCCAGCAAAGCTTTCAACCTGACTTTCAGAAATTTCGATTAGCTTTTTTCCTGATTCATTTATAAAATCAGTTACATTTTTTCTTTGCTTTTTGTCATCAATCGAATCTAGGCAAATTATAACGTAATCTGCAGCAACACACATCATGACATTAGTGTGATATATTGAAAGCCTCTTATCACCTACAGACTGATATGAATTAAATAGTACCGGGGTAAATTCAAAATCTTCACAAAATTCGATAAATAAGTCTTCATCTGATCTGTTTGAAATTGAACAATAGGCAATTCTATTTTCACGATCTAATATCATACTTCCTGTTCCTTCTAAAAATTTATTTTCCGATTCAGCACTTGAATAATCCACTATATTGGAAATAACAAAACCTTCATTTTCTAGAAATTCTAAAACCTCTGGTTTTCTCTCCAACCTTCTATTTTTAGCATACATTGGATACAAACCTACATCTCCATTTTCATGAAAAGAAATCCAATTATTTGGAAAAATTGAATCTGGAGTATAATCATTTTCATCATCTTGAAATACATGTACAGAAATTCCATTTTGTTTTAAATTCTTAACCATATTATCAAACTCCTTTTGAGCAGTCTCATTTGAGTTTTTTATAATTGAATCTTTATTCTGGTAATGATTATCACCTGCAGTCTCTTCATTATAGCCAAAATTAATCGGCCTTATCATTAATATAGAATTTGTAGCTTGATCCATATTTATTCTCTTATCAAAGGTAAAGTTGAACATCTTAAAAGACCACCCTGC
>VMCO01000166.1 GCA_008081325.1 Flavobacteriaceae bacterium | reverse complement strand
ATTTTTGCAATTAAAATTCTTGGCCTTCTTCCATCAATTTCAGCAAACTTATTTGAAAGATTTACTGCATTTTCATAAGAACTATTATCTTTCATACCTGACTTATAAACTCCGGAAAAGCTTCTTATTTCAGACTTATATCTTCCGAACTCTTTTTCCAAAGCTAAGCTAATTTCACCTAATGTTGCCCTAGCTCTGGCAGCTTTTACTGCTAAAGCTAATAAATTTTTATTTTTCTTTCTGGCCGCTGTTCTCAACTCATTTAATATTTTCTGAACTTCTGAATCTGATCTGTTCTTTCTAAGTTGATTTATTTTATCAAGTTGATTATTCTTAACTTCTTCATTATCAATTTCTAAATAATTAATCGTTTCATCATCCTCTAATCTATACTTATTTACACCAACAATGATGAATTCTTTATTATCAATTTTAGCCTGTTTTTTTGTTGCTGCTTGTTCAATTCTCATTTTTGGTATCCCTTTTTCAATAGCTTTAGTCATTCCGCCTGCATCGTTTATTTCATTTATGTGAATCATTGCTTTATTTATAAGTTCTTTTGTTAAGCTTTCAACATAGTAACTTCCACCCCAAGGGTCTACCGTATCACAAATTCCAATTTCATCTTGAATAATTAGTTGAGTGTCTCGTGCTATTTTTGAAGAGAATTTTGTTGGCAAACCTATTGCTTCATCTAATGAGTTTGTATGGAGACTTTGTGTTCCACCAAAAACTGCAGATAATGCTTCAATAGTTGTTCTGGTTATATTATTGAATGGTTCTTGCTCTGTAAGACTCCAACCGCTTGTTTGACAGTGTGCTCTTAGACAATATGATTTTTCGTTTTTTGGATTGAATTGCTTCATTAATTTTGTCCAGAGAAAACGAGCAGCTCTCATTTTGGCTATTTCCATAAAATGATTCATCCCTATTCCCCAAAAAAATGAGAACCTATTAGCAAAATCGTCAACCTCAAGTCCTGCATCAATACCTGTTTTCACATATTCTATTCCGTTTGCTAAAGTGTATGCAAGCTCTAAATCTGCACTTGCACCAGCCTCTTGCATGTGATACCCAGAGATGCTAATACTGTTAAATTTAGGCATGTGTTTGCTTGTAAAATGAAATATATCAGCGATTATCCTTATTGAATCTTTGGGTGGATATATAAAAGTGTTTCTGACCATGTATTCTTTTAAAATATCGTTTTGAATGGTTCCTGAAAGTTTCCCAATATCAACTCCTTGTTCTTCTGCTGCAACTATATAAAACGCCATAATTGGAAGAACAGCTCCATTCATTGTCATTGAAACACTCATTTTATCAAGTGGAATTCCTTCGAATAAAATCTTCATATCCTCAACACTATCAATTGCAACTCCTGCTTTTCCGACATCACCAATTACCCTAGAATTATCTGAATCATAACCTCTATGGGTAGGTAAATCAAATGCAACAGAAAGTCCTTTTTGTCCAGCCTTTAGATTTTCTTTGTAAAATTTATTACTTTCTTTCGCTGTTGAAAATCCAGCATATTGTCTTATTGTCCAAGGTTTATTTGTGTACATTGAAGAGTAAGGTCCTCTGATAAATGGCGGCAATCCAGCAATTGATATTATTTCATCATTATTCCTAAGATCTTCAGAATAATAATTAGACTTAATATTTATTTGCTCATCAGTTTCAAAAAAAATATTTTTTTCTTTTTTAATGGATTTTGGACTAAAGTCCTTTAGGGTTATATTGTTAAAATTCTTTTTATTCATCTAAATATTTATTGAAACCCACTAATATTTTTTTTCCTGTACTATATTGCTCTTTTTCCTTTTTTGAGTTTAATAAAATTTCATTGAAAAGTCCATCATTTTTTAAACTCTCAGTATAACCTCCATTAGACGTTATTTTCTTAAAAAAATCAAGGGATTTTTGAGCTAAATTTTCGATTAAATAAGTTAGATAATAACTACCGCTAATCGCATTATTAACTTTATCAATTGAAGTTTCATTTTTTAAAATTAAAAGTTGATTGTATTTAATTCTTTCAGAAAACTCGTTTCTGTCTTTAAATTTAATATCATATGGAATAGATTTTATAAAATTACACCCACCTAAAATTCCAGACATACATTCTGAAGTTGATCTTATAATATTATTATTAAAATTTTCATTGTTTTGTTTTTTGTTGATGGTTTAGCAGTAATTATACAATCGTCAATCTGTTTACCATATTCTTTCGAAATTATACTCCAAAGAATTCTTAAAACTTGAATTTTTGCTATTTCAAAAAAGTAATTATTGCCCTGAATTACCTCAAAAGATATTTTTTCAATAATATTAATTCCATACTTATCTAATAATTCCGAAGCTACAGAGACTAAAAACGCTATTTCTTGGACTATGTTAGCCCCTGATTTTTTAAAAAATTCCGATGAAATATTTAAAATAAATTTTTCATTTACGTAATCATTTAAATTTAAGTGACTTAATGAATCTAATTTTGGTTCAATTATAATATTTAATTCAGTTTGTTCTATAAATTTATTAGAACTAATAAAAAAATTACCCCTTGAAATAATTGACTTATCTATATTCTCGTTTTTATAATTGTATAATGTGAAATTATTTATATCATTTTCTAATAATTTTTTTATTTCTCTGTTTAAATCAATATTATTACCACAATCAATATCACCCATAATATGCCAGTTTTTTGGAAACAATAAGTTATCTGGATTAATTATAGAATTAGGGTTGTTTGTAAGGTGAGGTGAAATAGATACACCTTCGTTTGACACTGAGAATAAATCATAATATTCCTTTTCTCCAATATCATTCATTATCTTTTCAGCCCATCGAGCGTGTGTTGTATTTTCAATTTTCATTTAATCTGAAATTGTATCATATTCTATTAAAAAAATCTCCTCATTATCCTTTTTCATAAATAATTTTTCTCTTGCATATTTTTCAAGTCCTGAGTCAGATTGTATCATTTCAAGTTCAATATTGTCCTTTGATATTTCATTCTTGTAATATGTTTTTTGCTCATTTAATTCTCTAATGTCATTATTTAATTCATTGTGAATAATTAGAGAATTACTGTCAAAAAATATCATCCAAAAAATGAACAATATTATAATAATTCCATAGGTGCTTTTAATAAATTTTAAAATTTTATTTTTCATCACAAATTCTTTTTTATAAACTTAACCAAAGGATTAATGTCAATATTTTCGTTCGTGTTTAAAATTAAATCACACTTTGATTTATATGGTTCAACAAATTTAGAATGCATATAATCAAGTCTTGTTTCAAACAGATTAACAACATCATTATAATTCCTTCCCCTTTCTTTTATATCCCTTTCCAACCTTCTTTGGAATCTGACATCTCGCGGACAATCTAAAAACACCGAGTAATCAATACTATCTCTTAAATTTTTGTCTGTTAAAATCAAAATCCCTTCAATTATTAATATTTTTTTAGGTTCTAACACTGTTGAGTTTTCAAGTCTTAAATGTGTTGTAAAACAATAATTAGGAACATTAATATTTATTCCTTGTTTTAGTAAATCAATATGTTTATTTAATAAATTAAAGTCAATCGCTTCAGGTGTATCATAATTTAATTTATCCCTTTGGCTAAAATCTAAATTGGCATTATTCTTATAATATGAATCTGAAGATAATAAACAAATGTCTGATGAATCAAATAATTTATTGACTTCATTTATAATTGTAGTTTTTCCGCTTCCAGTACCACCAGTTATTCCGACAATGAACATGCTATTCAATTAGTTTTATAATTCCAAGATTTTCAACCCCCACAAAAATATTTTTGTCTTTATCCAATTCAATTGACCTTACTCTACCAATTTGATCAAATAATTTTTTTTCCTCTATAATTTCCCCGTTTTTAATAATACATTGGTGTATATATTGAAACTTTAAAGATCCTATTAAAATACTTTGATTTAGTGATGGATAGTTTGGATTATCAACATAAACCATTCCACTGGGTGCTATCGATGGAACCCAATAATGAATCGGATCAATCATACCTTTAATCGAGGTTTTGTCAGTGAATCTTGTTCCAATATAATTTATACCATAACTTGCCAATGGCCAGCCATAATTTCCTCCAGCTTCAATAATATTTATTTCGTCGCCGCCTCTCGGTCCATGTTCATGAATCCATATTTTTTCTGTTTTGCTATCATAAAACATACCTTGGGGATTTCTATGGCCGTAACTATATATTGCTTTTTTTGAATTTTTCTCATTGACAAAAGGATTGTCAATAGGAATTTTTCCGTCATCATGTAATCTATATATTTTACCACCATCTCTATTGATATTTTGTGGGTTAAGATCACGATTTCCTCTATCACCAATACTGAAAAATAAATAATTATCCTTGTCAAATACCATCCTGCTTCCATAATGAAGGCTTCTTTTACTATTTGGTAAGGCCTTATAAATTATTTCCTGATTAATAGCTTGATTTCCCTTTAATTTAAATCTTAAAATTGATGTATTTGTTCCGTCGTTATTATCATTTGAAGAAGAGTAGGATATATATATCCATTTATTTTCAGAATAATTTGGATGTAATTCGATATCGAGTAGTCCTCCTTGATTTTTAGAAATAATTTCAGGAAGATTTTTGATAATCGTTTTTATTCCATTATTGTAGTGAATTAACTCACCCCTACGTTCTGTAATCAAAATTGAATCGTCTGGCAAAAAAACAAATGCCCACGGTACATCAAGATCATCAACTATTAATTCATATTTCAATTCATTTGAGAATGAATTACCAAAAAAACAAAAAACAGCAAAAAATAATATAAACTTCTTCATATTATGAAATTACAAAAAACTAGCTATTAAATGGTTAAATGAATGCTTCAAATAAACAATAATTACATATTTTTGTTTATCAAATTATATGTAAATGAGTGAAAAAGTAAATTGCCTTATTATTGGTTCTGGTCCGGCAGGTTACACTGCAGCTATATACGCAGCTAGAGCAAACATGAATCCAGTTTTATATCAAGGTATTCAACCTGGTGGCCAATTAACAACTACAACTGATGTCGAAAATTTTCCTGGTTATCCAGACGGAGTTTCTGGTCCCGAGATGATGGTAGAGTTGCAAAGACAAGCTGAAAGATTTGGTACTGATATTAGAAATGGTTGGATAACAAAGGTTGATTTTAGCAATAAACTAAAACTCTGGGTAAATGATGAACATGAACTGGAATGTAATTCAGTAATAAT
>VMCO01000019.1 GCA_008081325.1 Flavobacteriaceae bacterium | reverse complement strand
CTTGGCCCCCCTCCCCAACCCATTACTGAGCCCCCTGCCCTTAATCTTGATCTCGCGCCTAATGATGAGAATGTGTTTCTCATTTTAAATTTATTTCTTAGTAATTGATTAAAAGGATTAACAATTAAAGTCAGGATTAGGGCAATAAATATATAAAGTAATCCTATTTTAATCTTAAACAGTATAAATATCAAAAGAGCTAGAAAAGATATAAATACAACTGATTTTACTAATTCTTTAGAACTCATGCTTGATTAATAATTGAAAAAATTGAACACACTAAAACCCCTGCCGTCTCAGTTCTTAACCTGTTTTCACCTAGAGACACAGGTGTAAAGTTAGCTTTTTTTGCCAAATTTATCTCATCCAAGGTAAATCCTCCTTCAGGACCAATTATTATTTCCGAATTATTCCCCTTAGCTAAAGTTTTATTTAACATCATTGTTTCATTATTGTAACAGGTAGCAACATAAGAATCATAAGAATCTTTACTATTTGAAAGATAGTCTGAAAAAAGCATAGGATTGTTTAAAATTGGTAGTTCACACCTTAACGATTGTTTCATTGCAGCTAATAGTATCTTATTACCTCTTTCTTGATTAAATTTTCTTCTCTCTGAATTTTGAGTTATAATTGGAGTTATTTCAAATACACCTATTTCAGTGGATTTTTCCAAAAACCACTCAAATCTATCAATTTTCTTTGTTAAAGAAATTCCAACTTTAAGCTTTGCATGATCATTATTAATTTTGGAATAATTTATAATCTTAAGAATAGATTTTTTTTTATCTGATTCAAGTATTACACAATTAAATAAAAATCCTTTTCCATTCGTAACAGAAACAGTATCGCCAGATTTTTTTCTTAACACCTTGCTTAGATGTATATTTTCTTGACCAAAAAAAATAATTTCTTGATCAAATTCATTTATATTGGAGGAGTAAAAAAGGTTCATTAAAAATTATATTTTGAGATACTGTAATCACTCAAACTACCAAAATCAGAGTTTTTAAATTTAAAATATCCGTTAATTCCAATCATAGCAGCGTTATCTGTTGAGTAATTAATTTTTGGTACGTAAGTCTTGATGTTAGCTTTAATTTCTAAATTATTTAATTCTTTTCTTAAGAAAGAATTTGCCGAAACACCTCCACATACAACAAAATCACTAATATCATGAATATCTTTTGCTTTCGTCATTTTATCTAATAATATATCGATAATTGTAAACTGTAATGAAGCACATAAATCATTTAAGTTATTGTTCACAAAATCTTTATCATGTTTATTTATAAAATTTTTAAAATTTGTTTTCAGTCCAGAAAAGCTAAAATTTAACCCATCTACCTTTGGTTTAGAGAATTTAAACCTTTTAAAGTCACCGGTTGAAGCAAGTTCATCTATTTTAGGTCCGGCAGGATAATTTAAGCCCATAATTTTACCTGATTTATCGAAAGCCTCACCGGCTGCATCATCAAGAGTTGAACCTATTTCAATAAAATCTGAAACACTTTTAACTAAAACTAATTGTGTATGTCCGCCAGAAACGGTTAAGGCTATAAAAGGAAAGTTTGGCTGTTTAGGATTATCATCAATAAATATTGAAAGAATATGAGCCTCCATATGATTGACTTCAATTAAAGGAATACTTAAAGATAAAGCTAGTGATTTAGCAAAAGATGTTCCAACAAGCAAGGATCCTAATAAACCAGGACCTCTAGTGTAAGCTACAGCATTTAAATCATTTAATTTAATACCAGAATCTTTTAAGGCTTTTTTCATTACTGGAATAATAAGCCTATCGTGTTCTCTTGAAGCTAATTCTGGGACAACACCACCATATATTTCATGAATTTTTTGACTAGAAACTATATTTGAAAGAACTTTTTGATTTTTAAGAATAGCAACTGAGGTATCGTCACATGAAGTTTCAATTGCTAAAATATATACATCATTAATCATATGGTAAATTTATAGCTAGTTTTTTAAAAAAAAAAGAATTAAAAAATTCTTATTAATAAGGATATAGATTATTATATTTATGCTCGTGAAAAATGAAATCAAAAAGATTGGTTTATTAACTTCTGGAGGTGATGCCCCTGGCATGAATGCAGCTATTAGATCTGTTGTCCGTTCTTGTGTTTTTCACAATATTGTGCCTGTTGGTATTTCAAAGGGATATGACGGATTAATTTCAGCTAAAATGACTGAAATGAATGCTAGAAGTGTTAAAGGTATAATTAATAAAGGTGGTACTATACTTAAAACTGCTAGATCAAAAGATTTTAGAACCAAGGAGGGAAGAAAAAAGGCATTTGATAATTTAAAAAACAATAAACTTGATGGTTTAATTGTTATTGGTGGTGATGGAACCTTTACTGGAGGGTTAGTCTTCAGTAATGAATTTGATTTCCCTGTTATTGGTATTCCTGCAACGATAGATAATGATATATACGGTACTTCTCACACTATTGGATTTGATTCAGCAATAAATACTGTTATGCAATCTATAGATAAGATTAGGGATACCGCTAGCTCACACAATAGGTTGTTTTTCATAGAAGTAATGGGTAGAGATGCAGGACATATTGCTCTAAATACTGGAATTGCTGGTGGTGCTGAAGAGATATTAATTCCTGAAGAAGATCTTGGGTTAGACAGACTAATTCAATCACTAAAAAGAAGTCAAAAAACAGGAAAATCGTCAAGTATTGTAGTTGTTGCAGAAGGAGATAAGACTGGTGATAATGTTTTTCAACTTAAAGATTATGTTGAAAAACATCTTCCAGAATATGATGCTCGAGTAGCTGTGTTAGGTCACATGCAAAGAGGAGGATCACCTACATGTTTTGACAGGGTTTTAGCTAGTAGATTAGGAGTAAAAGCTGTTGAATCAATTATTGCTGGAGAAAACTGCTCGATGGTTGGTCTTCAAAACAATAAAGTATTACTGACACCATTTAAAAAGGCAATCAAAGGTATTACAGAAATTAACCCTGAACTTTTAAAGGTCAGTGATATTATATCAATTTAAATAAAAATTATAAAATGAGTAAAATTAAGGTAGGAATTAATGGATTTGGTAGAATAGGAAGAATAACTTTCAGAGCAATACTGAAAAGGAACGATGTTGAAGTGTTAGCTATTAATGATTTATTAGATGTGAATCATCTTGCATATTTATTAAAATATGATTCAGTTCACGGAAAATTAGAAGATGAAATCAAAGTGTCAGGAAATAACTTAGTGGTAAATGGAAATTCAATTAGAGTTACTGCTGAAAGAAATCCATCTGATATTAATTGGGGTGAATTAGATATTGACGTAGTTGCTGAATGTACAGGTATATTTACAACTATGGATAAAGCTGGTTTACATATTGAAGCAGGAGCAAAAAAAGTCGCTGTATCAGCTCCATCTAAGGATATACCAATGTTTGTAATGGGAGTTAACTGTGATTCTATAAATAGTGATAATAAAATTGTTTCAAATGCATCATGTACAACTAATTGTTTAGCGCCGGTAGCTAAAGTTTTGAATGACAACTTTAAGATCAAAGAAGGGTTAATGACTACTGTTCATGCGGCAACTGCGACACAAATGACAGTTGACGGACCTGCTAAAAACTACAGGCTTGGTAGATCTTCACTTAATAATATAATTCCATCATCTACTGGTGCTGCTATTGCAGTTGGTAAAGTAATTCCTGAATTAAACGGAAAATTAACTGGAATGGCGTTTAGAATTCCTACAGCAAATGTTTCTGTTGTTGACTTAACCGTTATTTTGGAAAAGGAAACTTCTTATGATGAGATAAAAGAAATATTTAAAAAAGCGAGTGAAAATGAACTAAAAGGAGTGCTTGGTTATACGGAAGAAGCAGTTGTCTCACAAGACTATGTTGGTTGTCCTTTAACAAGTAATTTTGATGCTAACGCAGGAATTGAGTTAAGTTCAACGTTTTTTAAAATAATTTCTTGGTATGATAATGAATACGGTTATTCGACAAAGCTTGTAGAATTAATTCATAAAATACATAATTGCTAACTAACTAACTAACTAACTAACCGAAGATAATGATATTAATTGTAGACAGTGGTTCGACAAAAACTGATTGGATCGCTATAGATAGAGGAGGTAAGGTTTTATTTGAAACTCAAACACTAGGGTTAAACCCACAGGTTTTAACAAATCATATTTTAAAGGAAAGAATTGTTAATAATTTTGAATTATACAAATTCAGAAAAGATGTTGAAGAAATTCATTTTTACGGAGCTGGTTGTGGTACAGAACCTCCGCGTGTGCTAATTAAAAATGTTTTTAGTGATATTTTTATAAACTGTAAAGAATTTTCTATAAAGGAGGATACTTATGCAGCTATTTACTCAACCGCTGAAGAAAACTCAAAGTCTATAGTTTGTATTCTAGGGACAGGGTCAAACTGCACATATTTTGATGGTAAAGATATTGATCAAAGAGTGATTTCATTAGGCTATATATTGATGGATGATGCGAGTGGTAATTATTTTGGTAGACAATTATTAAGAGATTTTTATTTTAATAGAATACCGGATGAAACATCTATAAAATTTGAAAAAGAGTTTGATTTAGACGCTGAAAGCATTAAGGATAATCTATACAAACAACCCAATCCTAATACATACCTTGCAACTTTTGCTAAGTTTTTGATAAATAATAAAGACTCAGAATATGGGCAAATGTTAATTAAAAGAGGTTTTAATCTTTTTATTGAAAGGCAAATACTACAATTTAGTGACGCAGAAGATATTCCAATCCATTTTGTTGGCTCAATTTCATTTTATCTGAAAGAAGAATTAGAAGATTGTCTCAAATCTCATGGATTAAAAGCTGGAAATATAATCAGAAAACCAATTGATGGGTTATTGAAGTTTCATCAGAAGAAACTAGAGCATAGCTATCATTGATATTTCTACATTTACCCCAACTGGAAGTTTACTAACTTCAACCGTTTCTCGTGCTGGAGCAGTTGATTCATTTAAATAAGATCCGTAAATTTCATTTACGCTAGAAAAATCATCCATACTTGATAAGAAAATTGTTGTTTTAACAACATTTTCAAATGTTAATGAAGCTTCACTTAAAATAGCTTTTAAATTTTCCATTACCTGTGCTGTTTCCTTTTTAATTTGACCAGTCATTAATTCTCCGTTTTGTGGAGTTAGGGCTATCTGACCAGAGAGAAACATAGAATTACCGGCGATCACAGCTGGAGGAGAAGGACCAAGAGGCATGGGGGCATTCTCAGTGT
>VMCO01000049.1 GCA_008081325.1 Flavobacteriaceae bacterium | reverse complement strand
TCAGTAGCCTTGAATAGACCAACAATATTACCATTATTAAGTATTTCTAAATCGTTACCAGAATTCGTATCAAAATTCCACTCCCAAACCTTAAAACCTTCTTTGTTGATTAGATAAGAATTAGTTGAATTATTTTCAACAATAAATATATAATCATTACTTATTAAGTTTTCATCGTAAACTTCTACATATTCGTGAAGAATAATAGGTTCAGGTTGATCATTATTATTGTCATCACAAGCTGTCAAAAATAGTATTGCAAGTATTGGTAGTATTAGAGAAAAGTGTCTATTCATTTTATTTTTTTGAGCAAATATAAAGACCAAAAATAGTAATTAGACCATTTATGGGCAATAATTCATATCCAAAAACGTATAAGTTATTTTTGGCATATGCACTTGCACATTCCCAAGTTTTGAATTTACACTCCAATAAAAATGAATCACTTAAATAAGTATATAAAATTGGACTTATATTCAATACATAAGTTAAAATTGGGGCAAGGATGACAACAACATAAATGTAGTTTCCTTTAAGTTTTCTCTTGCTATATAGTCCAAACGCAAAAAGCCCGAGAAGAGGCCCGTATGTGTAAGATGCTACGGTCAATAAACTATCAATTACATTACTGCTTAAAACATATTTGAAAATAATTATCGTAATCATTAGCATTATACTCATTGCTACATGTACAATTTTTCTTGTTTTTTTATTCTCATTTTCATTGTCGTTCATCCTAAGGAAATCAACACAAAAAGAAGTTGTCAAGGATGTTAATGCACTATCAGCACTACTATATGCTGCCGCGATTAACCCTAAAAGAAAACTAATACCTAATACTATCCCAAGTTCACTGTTAAGAGCTATTTCTGGAAAAAGTAAATCAGTTCTTGTTTGACCATCCATTACGGGAATTGTTATGCCGTTGATATTTTTATAGGTAAATAAAAGACTTCCTAAAAACATAAATAAGGCTGTTACAAAAACCAACACAAAACTGAAGCTTATCATATTTTTTTGCGCATCGTCAATGGATTTACATGTTAGATTTTTTTGCATCATGTCCTGATCTAGACCTGTCATGCATATTGTAACAAAAATTCCACCTATAAATGATTTTAGAAAATGATTTCTATCGTTAATATCCTCGATAAAAAAAACCTTGCTATATTCTTTGAAATCCTCTGAGGAAATATATTCTGTAAGACTTAAGTCTAAACTGTTTAAGATAGATACTATCGATATTATAACAGCTAAAATCATAAATAAAGTTTGAAGGGTGTCTGTCCAGACAATTGTACGTATACCACCTTTATATGTATATATCCATATAAGCCCAATCGATATTCCAACAGTTACAGGAAATGGTATATTCCAATTGTCAAAAACAAATTGTTGTAGCACTATTGCTACCAAGAATAATCTAAATGATGCGCCTAATAATCTAGAAAGAAAAAAGTAAAAAGCACCTGTTAAATGTGCAGGTTTTCCAAACCTAATATCTAAAAACTCGTATATAGAGGTTAAATTTAGTCTGTAATAAACCGGAAGTAGCACGTAACATACAACAAGATATCCTACAAAATATCCAAATACTACTTGCAAATAACTAAACTGAGAACTTTCAATCCATCCTGGCACAGAAATAAATGTCACCCCAGATAAGGATGCGCCAACCATTCCAAAAGCTACAACATACCATTTAGAATTTCTACCTGCTTTAAAAAAAATATTATTACTATCGTCTTTACCTGTAACATATGAAATGATGTAAAGAATTAAAAAATATAAGGCAATAATTGTGATGATGGTAAATGAATTCATTTTAATTTTTTTGCACAGGTAAGTTAATTATAATTTTTTTACATTTTTTAAAAAAGAAGTTTAACTAAAGATCTGTAACCTCTTAAAATTTGTAAGTTTGCTTAATGGAATTTTCTTCAAAATTTATTGAGAATGCGGTTAATGAAATTTCTAATTTACCTGGAATAGGAAAAAAATCTGCATTACGTTTGGTTCTATTTTTATTGAAACAACCTGAATCTCAATCTCAGAACCTTGCCACTGCTATATCTCAAATGAGATTGAATGTGAATTTTTGCAATAATTGTCACAATATTTCTGATTCTGATATTTGTGAAATCTGTGCAAATCCTAGAAGAGATGAGTCGATAATTTGTGTTGTTGAAGATATAAGAGATGTTATGGCTATTGAAAAAACCAGCTCATTTAACGGATTATATCACGTTTTAGGGGGTAAAATATCTCCAGTTGATGGAATTGGTCCTGATGATTTAAATATCGATTCATTGGTTGAAAAAGTAAAAAACAATGAAATAAGCGAGGTGATTTTTGCGTTAGGTACTACAATGGAAGGTGATACAACAAACTTTTATATCTATAGACAAATTTCTGCCTATAATATAACAACATCAACAATCGCCAGGGGTATTTCTGTTGGAGATGATTTAGAATATGCAGATGAGATAACATTAGGAAGAAGTATTACTGACAGAATTCCGTTTGAAAAATCATTAAAAGGTTAAAATTGAAAATTTCTGTAATAATTGTTAGCTATAATTGTAAAGCATTCCTTGATTATTGTATTCAAAGTGTATTCAAAGCTTTAAAAAATATTGAAGGTGAGATTATTGTAGTTGATAATTGTTCATCAGATGGCTCTGTTGAGTATATAAAATCAAAAAAATACAATCTCAAGATAATTGAAAACGATATCAATTTAGGTTTCTCAAAAGCTAATAATAAAGCATCTAAACTAGCTGGTGGCGATTATTTGTTTTTTTTAAATCCAGACACAATTATTCCAGAAGACCTGATAAATAATTTTGTAGAAAATAAAAAAAGAGACACAGGAATTTTTGGATTTAGAATGATCGATGGGCAGGGTAGTTTTTTGAGGGAGAGTAAAAGAAACTTCCCTAATATTAGGATTATTTCAAAAAAATTATTGGGATTCAGAAGTGATTATTACTCTAGTTTAAATGAATTTGACTCAGGAGTGGTTGATGTTTTATGTGGTGCAAATATGATAATAAAAAAATCAATTTTTGATCAGATAAATGGTTTTAATGAGGAATATTTTATGTTTGGTGAGGATATAGAAATTTCTCATAAAATATCCAAGTATGGTTACAAAAATTATTATTGTGGGAGTTCTTCTATAATTCATTTTAAAGGACAAAGTACAATTAACGACGTTAGTTATTTAAAGAACTTTTACGGAGCAATGAATATATATTACAAGAATGTCTTTTCATCTAATCTTTTTTTTCTATACATCATAAAAATTATTTCCGGTTTATTTATTTTTTTTAAAAGATTTTTACAACCTAAAACTAAAATCAATACAGATTCAAATTTCAATTTATTATTTAGTGATAAGCCCAATAATAAATTGAAAAAATTATATGAAAATATTTCTACAATTGAGCAATTAGAAGAATCATTGCATAACTGTAATCTTATTTTTGATCCTAATTATTTAACTTTCAAAGAAATCATAAAATGTATTGATAATCTGAAAAACAAAAACAAAATAAACTTTTGGTTTTTATCAAGTGATTATACATATATGATTAAAGCAGGAGGAATGAATCAAAAAGGTAGTACTGTTTTTTTGTGATTAAATAAATTTTAAATCATGAATTGGACTATTTTCACTAATTTTGGATTCATCAATTAAAACTATTTTAATGTCAAAATTTGAATTAAAATTGCCAAAAATGGGGGAGAGTGTAGCTGAGGCTACATTAACTGCATGGTTAAAAGAAATTGGTGATACGATTGAATTTGACGAGCCTGTAGTCGAGATAGCAACAGATAAAGTTGATTCAGAGGTACCATCTGAAAAAAAAGGTATTTTAATCGAAAAACTTTTTAAAGTTGATGATGTTATTGAGGTTGGTCAAACAATTGCAATTATTGAAACAGACGAAGTTGAGCCTCAAAATAATACAATCATTGAAGAAGACAATTCCCAGGAAAATTTTGAAGAAACAAATAATGAAATTTCTTCCAAAGAAGATTTGGTCGAAGAAATTACAGAATCTCTTGAAAAATCAGCTAAGGTAGTTATAGAATCTGATCATACATTAAACTCTGGTAAAGGTTTTTTATCCCCTCTGGTTAAAAACATGATTAAAAAGGAGGGTATATCGTCTGAAGAATTGTCTAAAATTAATGGAACCGGAAAAGATAGTAGAATAACTAAAAATGATATTTTATCATTTTTGTCAAACAGAAATGTAATTGTTGACGAGCCAATTAAATCAAATACTAATATTATTCAGCCTGAAAAACTAAATGCTTCAGATTTTAGTGATGAAGTTATTGAGATGACCAAAATGGGAAAGATAATTTCTCAACACATGACAAATTCAGTCAAAACTTCTGCACATGTTCAGTCTTTCATTGAAGTAGATGTAACAAATATTTTTAATTGGAGAGATAGGGTAAAGTCAGGATTTGAGAGTAGAGAAGGGCAAAAATTTACATTTACACCCATATTTATCGAAGCTGTTGCTGTAGCATTGAGACAATATCCAATGATGAATATTTCTGTTTCGGATGATAAGATTTTACTTAAAAAGAAAATAAATATTGGAATGGCAACTGCACTATCCGATGGAAATCTGATTGTTCCTGTGATTAAAAATGCAGATCAGCTAAATTTAGTCGGTATGGCAAAATCTGTTAATGATTTAGCTTCAAGAGCTAGAAACAATAATTTAAGTCCTGATGATGTGGCTGGTGGAACCTACACAGTTACAAATGTTGGTGTTTTTGGAAGTATTATGGGTACACCAATTATAAATCAACCTCAGGTTGGTATATTAGCTTTTGGGGCTATCAGAAAAATGCCAAGTGTTATAGAAACTGAGGAGGGGGATTATATTGGTATAAGAAAGAAAATGATTATTTCTCATTCATATGATCACAGAGTTGTAAACGGAGCCCTAGGTAGTAAATTTATTAAAGCGGTTAAAGATCATTTGGAGAACTGGAATTCAAACCGTGAAATTTAAGCACAATGAAAATAATTTGTGTAGGAAGAAATTATACTGATCACATAAAAGAGTTAGAAAATCAAAGACCGGAAAGTCCTGTTCTGTTCCATAAGCCAGATTCGTCAATAATCTTAAAAAATAGACCGTTTTTTATTCCTGATTTTTCCAATGAAATTCATTATGAATTAGAATTAATTATTAAAATATCCAGAATTGGTAAACATATACAAACTAAATTTAGTCACAAGTATTATGACTTTATTGG
>VMCO01000023.1 GCA_008081325.1 Flavobacteriaceae bacterium | reverse complement strand
CTTACCATCTGTTGTGCAGATTGCCACTCCGTTGTCCCTTACTTCCCACCACGCTTTTTTTAATTCAATATTTAGTAATCCCTTTTCAAGTTTATTTTCTTTAAGAAAAATATCAATAAGATTTTTTATTTCTATATTATTCATCTAAATAATTTATTGGAAAAAATCTTTTGTATTTATAAGAATATCCTTCCGAATTTTTAATCACTAAATTCATAGAGTCAATTTCGACTATTGTTTCAATAAAATTTTCTCCATTTCCATAGACTAATTCTATTGAATTAGATAGTTCTACGTCAAAAGATAAAAAATTAAAATGCTTTTTTGATTTTTTAATTTTAAATTCAATTTGATGCATGTTAACTTAAAAATTTCCGAAAATTTTAGGTTTTACTTTTTTTCTAAAACCATTAGTAAATTTTTTATCAATGGTAAAGTAATCAATTGTACCGTTAAATGGGTAATTTTTAATTTTATCACTGTCTTTAGTAACAGATAAAATTTCCCAATAACCAGACAAATACCTTAAGTTTTCTGATTTACTACATGAACCTAATAATAAGATTGATGAAATAATTATTATTAAGTTTATTTTTTTCATATTTCAAAAATTTTATACGATTTATTTACTTTCTTAATAATATTTTCAGACCTGTTTTTATTTGTGTCGGATATAAATATTTGATTAAACTTATCTTCATTTACTAAATTTATAATCTGTTGAACCCTCGTGTCATCCAATTTATCGAAAATATCGTCTAATAATAATATTGGGTTTGACTCAAGTTTTGAAAGATATTCAAACTGTGCAAGTTTTAATGCAATCAAAAATGTTTTTTGTTGGCCCTGACTTCCATATTTTTTAATCGGAAAGTCATCAAGCTTAAAATTAAGATCGTCTTTATGTATGCCTTTTGTGGTGAATTGAAATCTTAAGTCCTTTTCAATACTGTTTTTCAGAAGTTTATATAGATTATTTTCCTCAGAAATGTCACTTTTATAGAAAATTTCAACATTTTCTTTATTATTACTTAGTTCTTTGTATCTAATCTTAAAAATTGGAATAAACTCATCTAGAAACTTGATTCTTTTCTCATAAATTTTTTGAGAATGTAATGATAGTTGACTATCGTAAATATCAATAGTTTTTTTTATGTCATCTGTATTATTGAAAAACATTTTAAGCAAAGCATTTCTTTGTTTTAGTGTTTTATTATAGTCTATTAAGCTATTCAAATATTCTTTATCAGTTTGTGAAATTATGCCATCAATAAATTTTCTTCTTGTTTCACTTCCTTCAATTATCAAGTTTCTGTCATCAGGTGAAATTATTACAAGAGGTATTTTTCCAATGTGATCACTAAATTTCTTATATAGCTTATTGTTTCTTTTTATCCTTTTTTTATCTCCTTTCTTTAGAGATATTAAAATATTTTCTTCTTTTTCTTTAATTAAGTAGGTTCCAGAAATAAAAAAGAATGTTTCTCCATGCTTTATGTTTTGTGAAGGTATTGGGTTAAAGTAGCTTTTAGTGTAGGATAGATGATATATTGAATCCAATATATTGGTTTTTCCAACTCCGTTTAGTCCCACAAAACAAACAATTTTAGTTTCAAAACTGAACTTAAGATTTTCAAAATTTTTATAGTTTGTTAATGATAACTCTTTTAAAAACATAAAGTGTAAATAGTGTTAAGGAAATTGAATCGTAATCCGCTTAACCCAAAAATAACAAATAAATTATCCATTTTTTAATAATAAAAATTTTATTTTTACGCCCTAAAATAATATTATGGCAACATATAAGAAAAGAGGTTTTAAAAATAAGGCTTCATCTAATAAGGCTGAAGCTCTTGAAAATAAATCAACAACAGCTAATGTTTTTAATACATTAGATGAAGGGTCATCTAAAACTCAGCAATGGGTTGAAAAAAATCAAAATAGAATTCTTGGTCTTGTTGCAGTAATATCAATTTTAGTCATAGGTATCTTTGCTTACTCAAAGTTAATTGTAGAGCCTAAAGAAAGTAATGCTTTTAATAAAATGTACTTCGCACAGAAAAAGTTTGATGAAGCAATGTTAATTAACAGCGATTCTGTATATAATATTTCACTCAATGGTGATGAGATAAATCTAGGTATGCTGGATGTAATTGAAGAATTTGGTGGAACAAATGCCGCAAACCTGGCTAATTACTATTCAGGTATGATGTATTTAAAAATGAATGATTATCAAAATGCAATAAAATATTTATCAGAGTTCAGTTCAGATGATATATTACTGAGTTCTTTGGCTACTGGATCAATAGGAGATGCTTTTGCTGAATTAAATCAATTTGATGATGCTCTTGATTATTATGTTAAAGCTTCAAAAGTTGAAAATAATTACACAACCCCTATGTACTTGTTTAAAGCTGGAACTATTGCCATGAAATTAAATAAGTTTAACAGAGCAGAAGATTACTTTACTAGTGTTAAGCTAGATTATCCAAATAGTCCAGAAGCTAAAAATATAGATGCTTTTATTTCAAAAGCAATAGCATCTAATCAATAAATGAATTTAAAGGGTCAAAACTTCACAGAAATTAATCCTGATGATTTCCCAAATTCGGTAAATTATAAAATTGGTATTGTAGTTTCAGAGTGGAATATCGATATTACTTCAAATTTGCTTAAAGGCGCTAAAGATCAATTAGTTAACCTCGGAGTTAAAAACGAAAATATTTCGATTTCCTGGGTCCCTGGTAGCTTTGAGCTTGTTTATGGTTGTAAAAAATTATCTAATGAAAACTTTGATGCAATAATTGCAGTAGGTTGTGTTATTAAAGGGGAGACTGATCATTATGATTTTATTTGTAATGCTGTTTCTAATGGAATTATGCATTTGAATGCTTTAGGTACGACTCCTGTGATTTTTTGCGTTCTTACTGACCACAACAAAAACCAATCATTAGCTAGATCTGGAGGAGAACATGGTAACAAGGGTACTGAAGCAGCTATAGCTGCAGTGAAAATGATATCTTTTAATTAAGATATTTATTATATTTAGTTTAATTCAGAAAATTTGGTTTTGGGTCTTTTTAAATTAAAAAAAAATAAACGTTATAGTTATTCGGGAAGATTTTCTGAAGACAATTCATATCTTGGCAAACACGCAGTTCCCAAAAAAATTAAATCAAAATTTGATGAGTATAGAACCACTGTTGGAGATGATAATGGTTTTAGAAAAAAATTTAGAAATGCGTTTGATGATTATAAAAAAGGATCTGAAAAGTCGGTTAAAACTAGATTAGTAATTATTTTATCAATTCTAATCTCTTTGTTTTTATTATTTTTTTTGATTTAAAAAATTAATTGATGAAAGATATTATCAATATACTTCCAGAAAATGTTGCTAATCAGATTGCTGCTGGTGAAGTGGTTCAAAGACCTGCTTCAGTTGTTAAGGAATTACTAGAAAATTCAATTGATGCCAAAGCAACTGAGATAAAAATCCTAATTAGAGATGCTGGTAAGACCTTAATACAAGTTATAGACAATGGTATTGGGATGTCCAAAAGAGACGTATCAATATGTTTTGACAGACATACTACATCAAAAATTTCACAAGCCAAAGATTTATTTAATATAAAGTCGAAGGGATTTAGAGGTGAGGCATTGGCAAGTATTTCTGCAATTTCACATGTAAATTTAATATCCAAGCAATCTGGAGTCGAATTAGCTAATGAAATTGAAATTCACGGCAGTGAAGTTAAAAGTAATAAATCAACAGTTAGTGAGGTGGGTACTAAAATTTCGGTGAAAAACCTTTTTTTTAATATTCCTGCAAGAAGAAATTTTTTAAAGTCAAATAATGTTGAATTAAAACATATTGTAAACGAGTTTATAAGGATCTCTTTAGCTCATCCTGAAATCAAATTAATTTTCTATAATGACAATTCTGAAATGTATAATCTTCCCGTTTCAAATTTTAAAAAGCGAATTGTTAATTTATTCGGAGTAAAAACTTCAGAAAAGCTAGTTCCTGTTTCAGAAAATACAGAGATATTAAATATTGAAGGCTTTATATTTAAACCAAAGTATTCTAAAAAAACTCGTGGAGAACAATTTTTCTTTGTTAATAATAGATTTATTAAAAGTCCGTATTTAAATCATGCTATTAATTCTGCATTTGAAGGACTTATTGATTCAAAATATAATCCCTCATATTTTTTAAACATAGAAGTTGATCCAAGCACAATAGATATAAATATTCATCCAACAAAAACTGAAATCAAGTTTGAGGACGAGCATTCAATTTATGCTATTTTAAGAGCCTCTGTTAAGCACAGTCTTGGTCAATACAATATTTCTCCAGTTTTAGATTTTAACAGAGATAAGTCATTAGATGTTCCTTATAATTTTGAAAAGAAAAGTAATTCTGCGTCAGTGGGAATCGATATTAATCCAAGCTATAATCCTTTTGCGGTAAATGAATCTCAAAAAAAATACATCAAGATAGATTCCTTCAAAGAAAAAATGAATTCTTTAGAATTCTCATCAGAAAGTAATGAGCTAAAGGAATTTAGTTTTGAGGATTTTAATTCTGATGTTGCAACTAGTAATCCTATTCAATTAAATAAAAAGTATATAGTAAGCAAGACCAAATCTGGACTCATTATAATAAATCAAGAAAGGGCGCATCAAAGAATATTATATGAGGAATTTTTAAAGTCGGTTACACTAAACAAGGTTAATCCTCAAAAATTACTTCACCCATTAGAAATTGATTTTTCTAAAGCTGATATTGAGATTATTAAATCCAATAAAAATATTTTAAATCAATTTGGCTTAGACTTTGATTTAAAAACTGAAAAAATAAATATTAAAGCGATTCCACCATTTATAAATGCTGAAAATTTGATAGAGTTATTTAATAACTTATTATTTAATATACAAAATGAAGTTCCTAAGAATAGTTTTAGTGAATCTGATTTGATTTGTAAAATCATGTCCAAAACTATGTCAATTAAAAACGGAAACTATCTTGATCTTAAAGAGCAACAATATATTGTAAATTCATTATTTGCTTGTAAGGAAACAATGATTAGTCCATTTAATCAAAAAACATATGTTAAAATCAATTATTCTGAAATTGAAAACATGTTTAAGTAAATGAATAGAATAACTCCAACTGTAAAACAACTTCTTATAATCAATGTAATTTTTTATTTTGGTTCAAGTTTCTCATTGAATTCTGAATTTGTTTATTCTTTATTTAGCTTACATTTTCCTGAAAATCCAGATTTTAAATTTTGGCAATTAATTACGCATATGTTTATGCATGGGGGTATTGTTCATTTGGCTTTTAACATGTTTGCATTAT
>VMCO01000115.1 GCA_008081325.1 Flavobacteriaceae bacterium | reverse complement strand
TAAATATGCATAGAGTCTAGTTGTCTCATAACCTTTTAAATTTTCAAAACCAAATATTTTATATAGATGATGAGATGTCTTCAATGCAGAGGTTGATTCTAAATAACACACATCATACTTAACCTCTTTAGCAAAATCTAAACATAATTTTAAAAGAAACTTACCTAACCCTTTTCCTCTAAGTGATTTATGGAAATAAAACTTTTGTAGTTCGCATATATTTTCATCAGTACCATTAAGTTGTTTAATTCCGCAACCACCCAAAATACATCCCTCCTTTTCAACCACATAATATATCGATCTTGAATCTTTGTATGCCTCATACATACTTAAGGTGTCTTTATCTGCATATGCTGTTCCAACTAATGGTAATCCTAACTCATAAAATACTCCTTTTATAACGTTACATACTTGCTCGTTATCTTTCTTCTCAATAACCCTAATATTATATCCATTATGTTGAAGCATTTATACTATTTTTGTAATGTGAATATACACGAAAAATATATTAGTAGATGCATTGAACTTGGTAAATTGGGAATAGGAAACACCTATCCAAACCCTAGTGTTGGTTCTTGTATAGTAGTTGATGATAAAATAATCGGAGAAGGTTATACGTCTATGGCTGGTGGAAATCATGCAGAGGTCAATGCGATTAATTCAGTTGAAGACAAATCATTATTAAAACAATCTACAATATATGTGACACTGGAACCATGTTGTCATCATGGAAAAACACCACCATGTGTAGATAAAATTATAGCTTGTGGAATTAAAAAAGTTGTTATTGGAATTAAAGATCCTAACCCACTTGTCTGTGGAAAAGGAATTGAAAGACTAAAAGAAAATGGAGTCGAAGTAATCTCTGGGGTTTTAAAAAACGAGTGTATTGAACATCACAAAAGATTCCTAAGCTACATTATAAATAAAAGGCCGTATATAATTCTTAAGTGGGCCGAAACTGCTGACGGATTTGTTGCTCCCATTAAAAAAAATGTAAATGAACCATATTGGATTTCAAATAAAAAATCCAGACAACTGGTTCACAAATGGCGTAGTGAAGAGCAAGCTATTTTGGTTGGTGCAAAAACCATTCGTGAAGACGATCCAAGGTTAACAACTAGAGACTGGGAAGGAAAGAATTGTGACATATATATATTGTCAAAAAATGGGTTTAAAAAGGATTATAAAATTTTCAATCAAGAATCAAAAGTAACCACACTAAACAATGAGAAAATAGATTTTGAAAAAGACATTGTAAAACAAATGTGTGACAAATTTTATGATGATAAAATTCTTTCAATTATTGTTGAAGGCGGAACCAAAACATTATCAAATTTTATAGATTCTGAAACTTGGGACGAGATGAGAGTTTTTAAAACAAAAGAAAAATTAGGTGACGGAATCAAAGGTCCTAATTTAAAATTAAGTGAATCAAAAAAAGTTGATATTGGGGATGACGAACTTGTTTATTACTTGAATAAAGAAGTTACTTTTTCTAACATATAATCTGGACATCTAACAGGTCTCTTGGTTTCTTTATTCAAAAACGCTAAAACTGTCGTGCCGGTAACAACCACTTCATCTTTGTTTTTTATTGTATAATTAAAAATTAATCTTGAGGTTGGCATCTCTGCAAGCTCAACATTAACAACTAGATCATCGTCAAAGTATGCTGGTCTTAAATAACTTACGTTTAGCTTAGAAACAGGAAGAATAATTCCAGACTTTTCCATTTCACTGTATGAAAAACCTAAGTTAGAAATCCACGAAATACGAGCCTCTTCAAAATAATTTATATAACTTCCATGATGAACCAAACCCATTTGATCAGTCTCACAATAACGAACTTTAATTTTAATAGAAAAATTTTTCATAATTCACAATAAAAACATCAAAAAACTGATAATTTTTCAAATACTAAAACCTCCAAAAAAAAAATTTAAAAAACAACCCATTTTAATTTTTTTTTTAAAAAATTTGTTTACATATTTGTTACTCACGTTTTGGTTCTAATATTATTCAATGTTAAACTAAAATTGGACTAATTTCGAAAATTTAATTTTTTATATAGATGAATGTAAATGCTAATTCTGTGTGGTCTGACTGTCTTAAATTTATAAAAGACAACATCCAACCACAAGCTTACAAAACTTGGTTTGAGCCAATTAAAGCAATAAAGTTAGCCGACAAAGTTCTTAGCATTGAAGTTCCAAGCAAATTCTTTTATGAATGGCTGGAGGAGCATTATGTAAAAATTTTAAAGGTTGCATTACAAAAAACACTGGGTGATGATGCTAAGCTTGTTTACATTATAAAAATGGAAAACACTTTTGGAAATTCACAAGCATTTACAGAAAAAATCCCTAGCTCCAATTCTTCATCTATTTTAACTCAAAATGCAACTACCCCAATAAATAGATCAGTTCCAGAATTAAAAAACCCTTTTGTAATTCCTGGGATCAAAAATGTGAAAGTTGAATCTCAACTTAACCCTAACTATACATTTGAAAATTTCCTTGAAGGTGATTCTAACAGGCTAGCAAGAAATGCTGGTATTGCGGTTGCAAATAAACCTGGTGGAACATCATTCAACCCATTTTTAATTTTTGGTGGAGTTGGATTAGGTAAAACACATTTAGCAAACGCTATCGGTATTGATATCAAAAAAAGATATCCAGAAAAAACTGTTCTTTATACAACAGCAGAAAAATTTACTCAACAATACATCGAAGCGGTAAAAAAGAACAACAGAAATGACTTCATTTATTTTTATCAAATAATTGATGTTTTAATTATTGATGATATTCAATTCTTTTCTGGAAAACCGGGAACACAGGATGTTTTCTTCCACATATTTAATCACTTGCATCAAAACGGAAAACAAGTGGTTCTAACTAGTGACAAGCCGCCGGTAGATATGCAAGACATTGAACTAAGACTTCTATCCAGATTTAAATGGGGACTCTCTGCTGAACTGCAAAAACCTGATTTTGAAACTAGAGTTTCTATTCTAAATAACAAATTATATAGGGATGGAATTGAAATGAATGAAGAAGTCATACATTATGTTGCTAAAAATATTAAAAGTAATGTGCGTGAACTTGAGGGAGCAATTATATCTCTTATTGCACAAGCTTCTTTTAATAGAAAAGAAATCAACTTATCACTTGCAAAAGAAATCATAGAAAAATTTGTAAAGAATACAAAACGCGAAGTGTCTATCGATTACATTCAAAAAATCGTTTCAGATTATTTCCAAATGGATATTCCAACATTACAATCTAAAACAAGAAAAAGACATATTGTACAAGCTAGACAGCTAGCGATGTTTTTTGCAAAAAAATACACAAAAGCATCACTTGCTAGCATAGGATCTCAAATTGGAAAAAGAGATCATGCAACAGTATTACATGCTTGTAAAACGGTAGACAACCTATCTTCTACAGACAAACAATTCAGAAAATTTGTTGAAGACCTAGGTAAAAAACTCTCTGTATAAACCCACTCAATATTAAAGGAAGTCTTTACATAATCCCTAGCTCAATTAGTGAGGAAAATGTTTTCCCCGAAATTAATAAGGTTATTATAAGTTCAATCAATCATTTTGTTGTTGAAAACGATAAGATATCCCTTAGATTTATAAAACGTATTTGTCCTGATAAAGAAATTAATTATGAGAATTTTGAAGTATTAGAAGAAGATGACCCAATAATTACATCAAAACAATTAGAACCATGTATGAGAGGTGAAAATATTGGACTATTAACTGATGCTGGGTGTCCGAATATTGCCGATCCCGGAGCTAAGCTAATCTTGCATGCTCATGAAAATAATATTAATGTTATTCCTCTGGTTGGCCCCTCCTCGATTTTATTAGCAATGATGAGTTCAGGGTTAAACGGAAACAATTTTAGTTTTAATGGATACTTACCTGTTGATAAAAATAAAAGATCTAAAAAAATAAAAACACTAGAAACTCACTCTAAAAATAACAATCAATCTCAAATTTTCATCGAAACCCCCTACAGAAATCAATCTCTCTTTGATGACTTAAAAAGAAATCTAAGTAATAATACTTTTTTATGTGTGGCTCAAAATATTGGATCCAAAAATCAGAGAATAAAAACAATGCAAGTAAAGGATTGGAAATCAAAAAAAGAAACACTTGAAAAAGAACCAACTATTTTTGTTTTTCACTCAGGATTAGTTACTTTTTAATTCCTTTACTATTCAAATACCTGTGAAACTTACGCGCATTTCTTTTATGCTCAGAAAGAGTTCTGGCAAAACTGTGGTATCCGGGATTACTGGGGTCAGCTGCAAAAAAATAGTAGTTATGTTTTTCATAATTTAAAACTGCATCAATTGCTTGAATTGAAGGCATTGAAATTATTCCTGGGGGTAAACCGTAATATTTGTATGTGTTATAAGGGGAATCTATTTTTAGATGCTTATTCAATACCCGTCTAATAATTGTGTTTTTATATTCATCCATCTGATACGCAGCAAATTTTACTGTTGGGTCAGCACCTAATTTCCAATTATCATTTAATCTATTTATATAAACTCCTGCGATTTTACGTAAATCAATATTTTGTTTTGATTCTTCGTAAACTATTGAAGCAAGTATCATTACTTCTATTTTTGATAATCCAATTTTATTTGCTTTTTCAATTCTGTTGTTCTTTTGCCAGAATTTTGTGTACTCCTCAAACATTCTCTCGTTAAACTTTTCAGCACTGGTATTCCAGAAAAAATTATAACTATTGGGAATATACATTGATAAGATGTTTTTTTCATCAAAGCCCTTTTCAATGAAAAAACCAGTTTTGAATGAATTTAAAAATGATATACTGTCTGCTTCAATTTGATTTGAAATTTTTCCAGCTAGATCATTTAAGTCATTTACATTATTATAAATTACATTAACCGTAATGTTATTTGACCTCAATGTGTTTATAATATCATTATTACTCATCCCTTTATTTATTCTATACTTTCCAGGCCTAACACCATATTTCTTTCTTTTAGCTAGTACATTGAAGTCGTCAACACTTAACAAATAAGAATCTAGTTGATTTAAAAATTGGTCGTATGATGTATCAGATTTTATAAAAATATATTCAAAATCGCCTTCAAAAGATGTATTTGACATAAACATTACTTTGTATACATAAAAAGCAAATGAACCCATAAAAATAAGACCAATTGCTGCAGTCAATATCAATATTCTTCTTATGTACATTGTAATTGAATTAAAGATTTATGGTTGTTTTCAATTGAGGATACATAGCTACTGCTGCTTTTGGAAATTTCTCTGAAATCAACTGATTTAAAACAATTAATACTCGAAAGATTATCAC
>VMCO01000201.1 GCA_008081325.1 Flavobacteriaceae bacterium | reverse complement strand
ACCTTTTAATTTCAAGACCACTACATTTTAATGGACCATCTTCTGCAAAAGTTCCCACGATTAACTTACCGCCAGTATTAATATACTTATTACAAAGAGAAATATATTTATCAATACTGTTATTTTCTGTGATAAAATGAAATACCGCTCTGTCATGCCATATATCATATTTATAATCAGAATCAAAATCTAAAATATCTGTTTCAATAAAACTTAAATACTGATTTTTTAATCGGTTATGGATTTCAGATAAAGCATTTGAAGAAATATCAACAAGAGTGATATCCTTAAACTTTGATTTTAATAAATTATCAGCTAAGAATCCTTTTCCGCATCCTACATCAATTATTTTTTCAGAACTATTACTGGAATATTTTTTAATTAGTTCAATAGACTCAGTTGGAGTTTCCTGAAACCAACTTACTCCATCATTTTTTTTTGTTTGATATATTTTTTCCCAGTGTAATTTTTTTTCCATCGTTTATTAAAGCTAATAATTTTCTTTAATATGTACATGGCACAACAATTGTTTAATTTTAAATGTGAAAAGGTTTATTTTAATTTTTTTATTGGGATGCTTACATACAAACAGTCAAATACTATTTTCTGTTGATTATAAAAGTCAGGCTGATGTAAAAGTTTTTGTTGTTGACTACAAGAGTCAAGCCGACTTATTGGTATATAAAGTTGATTACAAAAGCCAAGCAAAAGGAAATGAAGGTTTATGGTTTTTTGACAAGTATAAAAGCCAAGTAGATTTTACTATTTATTTTGTTGAATATAAATCTCAGGCAGATTTAAAAGTTTTTTTTGTTGACTATAAATCCCAAGCTGGTTGGCGGTCTAAAGAGAAAAAACATTTACTATATTAGCAACCCATATATATTCTTGTAAATGAGATTTATTTACCCTCTTATTTTAGCTCTGTTTTTAACCCCTTTTTTTGGTGTTAGTCAGATTTATGATCCCGTAGAATGGAGTTTTTCAAGCCAGAAAGCATCTGAAAATACTTATGAGCTCACATTCATTGCTGATATAGAGCCAGGCTGGGCTATATATTCTAATGATATATATAATAACGATATTGATTGTGATGTGGAAATATGCCCCCTTCCTGTATCTTTTGAATTTAATAATAACAATGAATCAGAAAGGTATTTTAATTTAGTTGGAGATATAGTTGAGGTTGATGAAAACAAGAGTGTTTCACAAGATCCAATATTTTTAATGGAGGTAACTAAGTTTACCAAAAAAGCCACATTTAAACAAATTGTTGAATTTAATGCAGACAATAAATATGTCAGTGGATATTTAACATTTATGGTGTGTGATGACACTAAATGTTTACCACCAACTGATGTTGATTTTGAATTTAATTTTGGTGAAAAAACAAAAGATAATTCTGATTTTGATAAAGTAGAGACTCAAGATTTTGGACAGACAAATCTTGCGCTTTATGGCTTTTTACCTGAACAAATAAAAGAACAATCATCAGATTGCGATACTGCAAATGAGACAGTAACTGAAAACAAGGAGAATTCATTTCTGAATATTTTTTTATTAGGAATTTTGGGAGGATTCTTGGCTCTTTTAACTCCATGTGTATTTCCAATGATTCCATTGACGGTAAGTTTTTTCACTAAAAAAAATGAAAACGATAATGGAATTTCCAATGCTATACTATATGGGTTCTTTATATTTTTAGTGTATATAATTTTGAGTATTCCTTTCCATTTATTGGATAGTGTTAACCCTGATATTTTAAATGATATTTCAACAAACATATTTCTAAATGTTTTATTCTTTTTAGTATTCCTAGTTTTTGCATTTTCATTCTTTGGATATTTTGAATTGACTCTACCTTCTTCATGGACAAGTAAGTCTACAAGTCAAGAGTCAAGTGCTGGATTTATTGGAATCTTTTTTATGGCCCTGACATTAGCTATAGTTTCTTTTTCTTGTACGGGTCCGATTTTAGGAACTCTATTGGCTGGTTCACTTTCCGGTGATTCAGGTGCTTGGGAATTAACTGCTGGAATGGGTGGATTTGGTTTAGCATTAGGATTACCATTTGCTTTATTTGCCATGTTCCCAAATGTTCTTGGTAAGTTGCCAAAATCTGGTGGTTGGCTTAATACAATAAAAGTTACCCTTGGGTTTATTGAGCTTGCATTAGCTCTTAAGTTTTTATCAAACGCTGATTTAGTTGCTCATTGGGGAATTTTAAAAATCGAATTATTCTTGATTCTGTGGGTTGTTATTTTCTTTTTACTTGGGATATATCTTATTGGTAAAATAAGATTTCCGAAAGAGATTAAACTTGAAAAAATTTCTCGTCTTAGATTATTAAGCGCAATTCTAGCCTTTGGTTTTTCTGTTTATTTGGCTTCGGGATTGATCTACGATAAAGACAAACAATCTTATAATGCTTTACCTCTACTGAGCGGTTTAGCACCGCCACTTGGGTACAGTTATTTTTCTCCAAAAGATTGTCCGAACGACTTAAATTGTTTTAAAGATTTAAAAACTGGTATCGAATATGCTAAGAAAGAAAATAAGCCAATCCTTCTTGATTTTACTGGTTATGCATGTGTTAATTGTAGAAAAATGGAAGAGCATGTTTGGCCGTTACCAGAGGTTGATAAAGTGCTTCGAGATAATTTTGTTTTAATTTCTTTATATGTTGATGATAAAAAAGAATTGCCTGAATATGAACAACTGAATGTTAACAGAACCTCGGGAATAGGCACCAGAAAATTAGAAAATTACGGACATAAGTGGGCTCATTTTCAAGCCAGTTATTTTGGTGTAAATTCACAACCTTTTTATTTACTTATCGATCCAAATACATACCAAATCTTAAACGATCCAGTGGGATACACGCCTGACCCAAGTGAATATATTTCATTCTTAGAGTGTGGTTTGTCAGAATTTAAATCGTCAAACGAAGAATAATTTTTTATTTTAGATTTATGACGAATGAAAAACAAAATAAATATGATGTTGCCTACCTAAAAATTGCAAGAGAATGGGGTAAGCTTTCATATTGTAAAAGACGTCAGGTAGGTGCAATAATTGTAAAAGATAATATGATAATTTCTGATGGTTATAATGGTACACCCTCAGGTTTTGAAAACGTGTGTGAAGACGACAACAATTTTACAAAATGGTATGTTTTACACGCAGAAGCTAATGCGATTACCAAAGTAGCATCCTCAACTCAGTCAAGCGAAGGAGCAACTTTATATATTTCTTTATCACCATGCAAAAACTGTAGCAAGCTAATCCATCAAGCTAAAATAAAAAGGGTTGTTTACGAAGAACAGTACAAAGACATTTCAGGATTAGAGTTTTTAGAAAAAGCAGGAGTTGAGGTTTGTCAAATTGAAATCTAAGCTCTTTAATTATTTTTTTTAGCCTTATTAATTTTTTCATTTAACATCATAATTCTCATTATAATGAGACAGCTAAATCCTGCTAAAATCATAATTCCATAATTAAAATTTTCTTTAGAAAAAAAGTTCTCTAAATCAATTTGGAATAAATTGAATATTATAATTGAGACCGCTGCAAGGGAAATAATATAAATCAATATTTTCATTTTCTTGAAGTTAAACTTTTGTTAAAAACTTAGTAGCATTGTTAATAAATATGCCTTTTAATTACGACAACATTTTCCAATCTTTGTTGATTCGAATTTATTAATAATTTTTTTAAAATTTTAATAAAACGCCAATAACTGTAATGCAAAATAACACAAATATTTTTTCTGTTTTTTTGCTTCATAGTAAAGATTTAAATTTAAAAGCAAAGAGTTCAAAGAATTCTAATCAAGCAAAAGTTAATCTACAAGATTTTATAAATTGCTTGATTCTCACGAATCTAAAATGTATTGCTTTTAAAGCTTAACCCTAAGTAAATCAAGCTTTTGCAGTTCTTGTTTTTGACTATTTTTTTGTTACCAGTGACACAAAGATTAAGGTTTCTTATATTAAGAATACGGCAACTTTGTACACTTTTTTCTAAAAAAATTAATGTTGAAAATTTTGTTAAAAACTTGTATTACTACAGCTGCTGAAGATGTGGTAATTAATGTGAACTTTATGTTTGCTGTAAATTAAAATTTAGAGCTATTAACTAAAAATGATTTAAAACAGTATGGAAATAGAATACATAATTAAAAGAGATTACAGCACAAAATCTTTTCATTTAGAAAAGATTAGTGGTGCCATACACAAAGCCATGAATGCGGTTGGTGAAGGTACTGAGCAAAACGCACAAGATGTTGCACTTTCGGTTTATCAAACCCTAGTAGGTCGAAAAGAAAATGATGTTGAATACGTTCCTACTATTGAGGAGGTGCAAGATATCGTTGAGACAAAACTTATGGAAAGTAAGTTTAAGGATGCTGCAAAAGCATACATCTTATACAGAAACAAAAGAGCCCAACAACGTGAATCTGATCTATTTGAAAAACGTGTAAATCTTAAACCATACGAATATCCACACTTGTATGAATATGTACCTGCTATTAGACATTCATACTGGATTCATTCAGAATTTAATTTCACGAGCGACATACAGGATTTCAAATCTCGTTTATCGGATGTTGAAAGAAGCGCTATAAAAAATACAATGCTTGCGATCTCACAAATTGAGGTTGCAGTAAAATCGTTTTGGGGAGATTTATATCACAGAATTCCAAAACCAGAAGTTGGATCTGTGGGCTCAACATTTGCAGAAAGTGAAGTTAGACATGCTGATGCCTATTCTCACTTACTTGAAATTTTAGGATTAAATTCAGAGTTTAAAGAACTAAAGAAAAAGCCTGCAATAATGAAAAGAGTTCATTACCTAGAAACCGCACTAAAAAATTCTAGAAGTGATGACAATAGAGAGTATGCAGAATCCATTCTTCTTTTCTCTTTGTTCATTGAGCATGTATCTCTATTCTCTCAGTTCCTTATCATTATGGGTTTCAATAAACATAAAAATATGTTGAAGGGAATTTCTAATGTTGTAGAGGCAACATCAAAAGAAGAGCAAATTCATGGGGATTTCGGAATTGACCTTATCAAAGTTTTACAAAAGGAAAATCCAGATTGGTTCACTGACGAATATCACAAAAGAATTCAAGACTTGTGCTTAAATGCTTTTGAGGCAGAGAAAGATGTTGTTGATTGGATTTTTGAAAATGGTGAGCTAGACTTTTTACCCAAGGCAGTGGTAAATGAATTCTTAAAAAACAGATTCAATAATTCACTTGAAAGTATTGGAATTGAAAAGGTGTTTGATATTGACGAAGATCTCGTTGCTCAAACAGAATGGTTCGATGATGAAATTATTGGAACCAAGCATGGAGACTTCTTTGTTAAAAGATCGATCAACTATAGTAAAAGAA
>VMCO01000027.1 GCA_008081325.1 Flavobacteriaceae bacterium | reverse complement strand
CAATAGTATCACCTTCAATTCTAATATAATCAGAAATAGTATCATTATCAATCTGTTGTGATAATGAAATTAATACGTTGAAAAAAAATAAAAAAAATAAATATTGTTTAAACAAAAAATAAATATTTAATAAATGATAAAATTATGTATAATAAATAAAGAAATCATTATTATTTTTACATATCTAACATATTAAATAAAACTGTAATGAGTAGTAAGAGCATATTAAATAAAAAGTCAATGAAATTTCTTGAGCAATACTTGAATAATGCCTCACCAACAGGTTATGAGTGGGAAGGCCAAAAGATTTGGATGGACTACTTAAAACCTTATGCTGATGAATTTATTACAGATACCTATGGCTCAGCAGTAGCTGTTATTAATCCTGAACACGATTATAAAGTTGTAATTGAAGGACACTCAGATGAAATATCATGGTATGTAAATTATATTTCTGATAAAGGTTTAATTTCTGTTATAAGAAACGGTGGAAGTGATCATCAGATTGCACCAAGTAAAATAGTAAATATTCACACAGAAAAAGGTATTGTAAAAGGTGTATTTGGATGGCCAGCTATTCATACTAGACTAGCATCAAAGGAGGAGCCACCTAAACTAGATAATATTTTTATCGATGTTGGTTGTAAAACTAAAAAAGAGGTTGAAAAACTCGGTGTTCATGTAGGTTGTGTAATAACATACCCTGACCCCTTTCACATTCTAAATAAAGATAATTTTGTTTGTAGGGCTCTTGATAACAGAATTGGTGGCTTTATGATTGCTGAAGTTGCTAGGCTTATCAAGGAAAATAAGAAAAAGCTCCCTTTCGGATTATATGTAACTAACTCAGTTCAAGAAGAAGTAGGATTAAGAGGTGCTGAAATGATTACTCAAACTATTAAGCCTAATGTTGCTATTGTTACCGACGTAACTCATGATACTACTACCCCAATGATTAATCAAAAAAAACAAGGTTACTGTGAGCTAAATAAAGGACCTGTAGTAACTTATGCTCCTGCAGTACAACAAAAACTTAGAGACCTCATAATTAATACCGCTGAAAAAAATAAGATTCCTTTTCAAAGAGCTGCATCTAGTAGATATACAGGAACCGATACAGATGCTTTTGCATATAGTAATGGTGGAGTACCGTCGGCTTTAATTTCACTTCCGCTAAGATACATGCACACAACCGTTGAAATGGTTCACAAAAATGACGTTGAAAATGTTATTAAATTAATTTACAATACACTACTAAATATTAAATCTGGAGAAGATTTTAGTTATTTCAAATAAACCATAGAATCAATTTATATATGAGGGAGGAATTTTTAGAAATATATTCTCCTGACGGTAAAAAAACAGGTCAAAAAGAAAGTAAATTTAATATTCACTTAAATGGCTTCTTCCATGCAACTGTTCATGTTTGGATATTCACAAGAAACGGTAATATTTTAATTCAAAAGAGATCCAAAGAAAAAGAATTAAACCCAGGAATCTGGGATGTTTCAGTAGCAGGTCATGTAGAATTTGATGAGAGTATCAAAAAAGCTGCTAAAAGGGAAGCTTTTGAGGAAATAGGGATAAATATTAACACAAAAAACCTACTTAAAATAGGGGTTTATAAAAGTATAAATATTCATCCAAAAGTAATTGACAAAGAATTTCATCACACATATGTTTTAGAAGTCGATGATGGATTGATCGATATAAATCACAAAAACCAAGAGGTTGACGATTTAAAATTTATATCGATCAATGAAATGGAAAACCTAATAAAAAAAAGAAACAAGAAAATTTTTATCAGCAAAAACAGAGAATATTATCAAGATGTTTTCGAAAAGGTTAAATCAATTACTTCTGATAATTATTAATAATTTCCTGAACAACGTCAGGATTTAAAAGTGTACTTATATCTCCTAAATTTTCAGTTTGATTAGATGCAATTTTTCTTAAAATTCTTCTCATAATTTTTCCAGATCTTGTCTTTGGAAGACCTGTTGTAATTTGAATCTTATCAAGTTTTGCAATTGGACCAATTTTTTTAGAAATCAATGAGTTAATTTCATTTTTTATTTTGGTTATATTTTCAGATTTAGATTTTAATGTAACAAAACCATACAAGGCATTTCCTTTGATTTCGTGAGGAAATCCAACAATTGCTGATTCAGCAATATTATCATGCTCATTGATAGCATCTTCTATCGGAGCAGTTCCTAAATTATGACCTGAAACAATAATAACATCATCAACTCTTCCTGTAATTCTAAAATTACCATCTTCATCTTTAAAAGCTCCATCTCCTGTAAAATACATATTTTCGAAAGCAGAAAAATATGTATCAACATATCTTTGATGATTACCCCATATAGTTCTTGCGATAGATGGCCATGGATATTTAATACACAGTTTTCCTACAACATTAGCTTTGTCTAGCTCATTTCCATTTTCATCTATCAAAATAGGCTGAACACCTATGAATGGTTTGGTCGCCCATGTTGGTTTATCAGGAACAACTTTGGGACTTGAGGATATTAAAATTCCACCTGTTTCGGTTTGCCACCAAGTATCTACAATAGGGCATTTATCTTTTCCTACGTGTATATTATACCATTGCCAAGCTTCTTCATTTATAGGCTCCCCCACTGTACCTAAAACTTTTAATGATGAAAGATTATTATTTTCCAAAAATCTAACCCCTTGTTTAGCTAAAGCTCTTATGGCTGTAGGAGCAGTATAAAATTGGTTCACCTTGTATTTATCAACTATTTGCCAAAATCTACTAAAATCAGGGTAGCTAGGAACACCTTCAAACATAATAGTTGTTGCACCGTTTGATAAAGGTCCATAAAGAATATAACTATGACCTGTAATCCATCCTATATCTGCTGTACACCAATAAATATCATTTTCTTCATATTGAAATATATTTTTAAATGTATAGGAGGTATAAACCATGTAACCACCACAGGAATGAACCATTCCTTTAGGTTTTCCTGTAGATCCGGAAGTATACAATATAAACAAAGGATCTTCAGCATCCATAATCTCAGCTTCACAAGTATCTTCAATGTTAATAATCAAGTTATCTAAAAGAAAATCTCTTTTTTCAACCAGATTAACTGATTCATTTGTTCTTTTAACCAACAATACTCTTTGATCGGTTTTACATATTTTTAAGGCATCATCAACAATTTTTTTAAGATTTAGAGTTTTATCACCTCTAAATGAGCCATCAGATGTAATTATTAAAGTACTTTCACAATCGTCTATCCTAGTAGCAAGAGCATTAGAAGAAAATCCAGCAAAAACAACCGAATGAATTGCTCCAATCCTAGCGCATGCTAAAACGGAAAATGCTAATTCTGGAATCATCGGAAGATAGATACAAACCCTATCTCCTTTTTTTACACCCAATTTTTTGAGAACATTTGCCATCTTGCAAACCTCCTTAAGTAGTTCGGAGTATGTGTATGATTTATTTTTTTCATCAGGGTTATTAGGTTCGAATATAATTGCTGTTTTGTTAGGGTCAGATTCAGCATGTCTATCAAGACAATTAACAGTGATATTGAGTTTAGCATTTTTAAACCAAGATATCTTGGCTTTGTTAAAATCAAAATCAACAACTTTTGACCATTTTTCTTTCCATATGAAATTTTTTGATGCTAATTCACCCCAAAAAGCTTCAGGGCTTTCAACTGATTTTTTGTACGAATTATTATATTTTTTTGTTGAATTTATGTGAAAATCATTCATACTCAGGAGTTCTAATATTATCTACAATAGTTTTAATTTTTTCAGGTGTCGGTGACGTAAATTTCATAACAATAAATGATATTATAAAATTAACGATCATTGCAATACTTCCAAAACCCTCTGGTGAAATACCAAACCAATAATCATCGACAGAACCACCTCCAAAAAAGTCAAATTTAAATTTTAACATATAAAAAATCATTAAACCGATTCCAGAAAGCATTCCCGCAATTGCGCCTTCTTTATTCATTTTTTTATAAAAAATACCCATTACTATGGCAGGAAAAAAAGATGCGGCTGCTAAACCAAAAGCTAAAGCTACCACAGCCGCAACAAAACCAGGAGGATTTATTCCAAAATATCCTGCTATACATACAGCAAAAAAAGCTGAAATTCTTGCGGCAGTTAATTCACTTTTTTCGCTTATTTTTGGGTAATATACTCTCTTGATTAAGTCGTGCGAAACCGATGCAGAAATTACTAACAAAAGACCAGCTGCTGTAGATAAAGCAGCTGCTAGACCGCCAGCAGCAACAAGAGCAACTACCCAATTTGGTAAATTTGCTATTTCTGGGTTTGCTAAAACCATAATATCCCTATCAACATATAATTCGTTTGAACTGTCGTTAGTATAATTAATCATTCCGTCGTTGTTCAAGTCATCGAAGTTGATCAAACCAGTATTTTCCCATTTTTTAAACCATTGTGGTATTTCTGAATAAGGTTTAGTTGATATAGTTTCTAATAAATTAGTTCTGGCAAAAGCTGCAACTGCAGGGGCTGTAGTATAAAGAATCGCTATCAGCAATAATGCAATCCCTGCTGACTTTCTTGCATCTGAGACTTTCTTTACAGTAAAAAATCTCACAATAACATGAGGTAAACCTGCAGTACCCACCATTAAAGCCAAGGTAATAGCAAAAATATCTATTAATGGCTTTGTGTTATTTGTATATTCATTGAATCCTAGTTCTACATTTAAATTATCTAGTTTGTCAAGTAAATAAGTTGAAGGCTCGTTAATCAATTCACTACCAAACCCTAATTGAGGTATTGGATTTCCTGTCATTTGAATTGAAATGAAAATTGCTGGTACCATGAAGGCAAAAATTAATACACAATACTGAGCAACTTGAGTATATGTGATTCCTTTCATCCCTCCTAAAATTGCATAAAAAAGAACAATCAACATACCGATCACAACACCTGTATCAATATCAACCTCTAAAAATCTTGAAAAAACAATTCCAACACCTCTCATTTGTCCAGCAACATAGGTAAATGAAACCAACAAGGCACAGAAAACAGCAACTAGTCTTGCATTATTTGAATAATACCTGTCACCTATAAATTCCGGGACTGTAAATTTTCCAAATTTCCTAAGATAAGGTGCTAAAAGCAAGGCTAGAAGGACATATCCACCAGTCCAACCCATTAAATAAACAGCTCCGTCGTATCCTGCAAAAGATATAATTCCAGCCATAGATATGAAAGATGCAGCACTCATCCAATCAGCTGCAGTAGCCATACCATTAGCCCATGCACCAACTCCTCCACCAGCTACATAAAACTCTTTAGTTGATTGAACTCTAGACCAAATTGCAATCCCGATATAAATTGAGAATGTAATACCAACTATTATATATGTCCAAGTTTGAATACTCATTTGTTA
>VMCO01000141.1 GCA_008081325.1 Flavobacteriaceae bacterium | reverse complement strand
TAAATCCGACATATAAATGTCAAGTATTTTTATTCAAATTTATTTATATATTATCGCTATAATTTAAAAAAATAAAAAGATGAAAAAAATATTTTTACTACTGTTATTAACTCCATTATTTGTTTTCGCACAAAATAATCCTAACTGGGAATATTGGCAAACAAATAGATGGGAAGCAAAGGATGGAATGGCAAAAGAATTTGAGATGGCTGTTTCAAAAAAGACTAAAAAATTCAATAATACTCAAGAAACAGGAATTTTAACTTTTCAAATAGTGACAGGTCCTGATTCTGGTAAATACATGAGAGTTGTTGGTCCAAAAACCGCAGATTTTTTTGATCAAGGAGTTTCAGGTTCAGCTGAGTACGACTACTGGGTTAAGAATGTAATGCCTTATGTGAAAGATCAAGAAGGAAATAAAAGAACATGGAGAATCAAAGGTCTTGGATACAATTGGGATAATAATCAGGCTCCAAAGAAGTTCATAAGATATACTACTATTAGACTTAAACAAGAAAATGCGCGTGATTGGTTTCATGATATGAGAAATGACGCAAAATTAAAAAGAGAAAAAGGATACACTGGAATCAGAGGAGTATTTGCTCTTGTTTCAGGAGGTCAATGGGAAATAACAGTGGTTGAACCTTATGATGCACACGGCACAGGATTAGGCTCTTTTGGAGATGAAGATTTTGATTATCGTGATGAGTATAATGAAATGTTTGGATGGAGATCATTAAGATATGATCAAATGAGAGGGGATGCAGCAATCAGAGACTATGGTGGTCAGATAGTTGAAACACTAGAATTTAGACCAGATATGTCAACATCTATGGAATAAACTGAATTTAAGACTCAGTTTTAAAAAAGAGCGGTATTGTTACCGCTCTTTTTTTTACAACTAATTTAGTATTACATTTGTTCACCCATTAATATGAGTAATATAATTGCAATAGTAGGTAGACCAAATGTTGGAAAATCAACATTATTTAACAGATTGATTCAGCGAAGAGAAGCTATTGTTGATTCAATTAGCGGAGTTACCAGGGATCGTCATTATGGAAAAGGTGATTGGAATGGTAAGGAGTTTTCTGTTATTGATACTGGCGGTTATGTTGTTGGCAGTGATGATGTTTTTGAATCTGAGATTGATAATCAGGTAGAGCTAGCCATTGATGAAGCCGATATAATTTTATTCATGGTTGATGTTGATTCAGGAATTACTTCAATGGATTCAGAAATTTCAAATCTTTTAAGAAAAATTGAAAAGCCAGTTTTTTTAGTAGTAAATAAAGTTGACAATTCTTCAAGAATGAATGATGTTAACGAATTTTACTCAATGGGAATTAAAAAACTATATCCTATCGCAAGTTCCAATGGTTTTGGTACAGGTGAATTACTGGATGATGTAGTAAAATTATTTAAAGATGAAAAAGAAGTAGTTGATGATGTCCCAAGGTTTGCAGTAGTAGGAAGACCTAACGCTGGAAAATCTTCTTTTATTAATGCACTTATTGGAGAAAATAGGAATATTGTAACTGAAATTCCAGGTACAACAAGAGATTCAATTAATACAAGATATAAAAGATTTGGTTTTGAATTTGATCTAATAGATACTGCTGGGATAAGAAAAAAATCCAAGGTTAAGGAAAACCTTGAATTTTACTCTGTAATGAGAAGCGTTAGAGCAATTGAAAATTCTGATGTTTGTATTCTTTTATTTGACGTGTCAAGAGGATTTGATACTCAGGTTAAGAATATTTTTTGGTTATGTGAGAGAAATAAAAAAGGGATAGTATTGATTGCAAACAAGTGGGACTTAATTGAAAAAAACACAAATTCAACAAAACACTTTGAAAGTGTTATTAAAAAAGAAATTGAACCTTTTACAGATGTTAATATAATATTTGTTTCTACATTAAATAAGCAGAGAATTCATAAAGCAATTGAAACTGCTGTTAATGTTTATAAAGGTAGATCTGAAAAAATAAAAACCAGAAAATTAAATGATATTTTACTTCCAATAATTGCAAAATATCCGCCTCCAGCTATAAAAGGTAAATATGTTAAAATAAAATACATAACCCAGTTGCCAACACATCACCCGCAGTTTGCATTCTTTTGTAATTTACCTCAGTACGTGAAAGAACCATACAAACGATTTTTAGAAAATAAGATTAGAGAAAATTTTGATTTTACAGGTGTACCTGTAACTATTTTTTTAAGAAAGAAATAGTTACAATTGATTTCTAATCTCAATTAATTTATCCTTTATTAGCTTAAGTTTACTAACAAGATCTAATTTATTTGAGGTCTTTTCGTTATTGATATAATCTTTGGCTCCTTGGATTGTATATCCTTTTTCTTTGAGAAGAAAGTATATTTTATTTATTACTTCAATATCTTTCTGAGTGTATTTTCTGTTTCCTCTGGAATTCTTTTTCGGATTAAGAATTTTAAATTCTTGTTCCCAAAATCTGATTAATGACGGATTTACATTAAACTTAGATGAAACTTCACCTATTGAGTAATATCTTTTTTCTTGGAGATTGATTTTCATTAATCTAGGGATTGATTAACTACAGAAGCTTGTTTTAATAATTCATCATATTCTTTTGCAGTTAAGTTTCCGTAGTAGAAATTAATAGGGTTTATTTTTACTTTATCTTTAAAAATCTCATAATGTAAATGAGGAGCACTAGATCTTCCAGTACTTCCAACATAACCAATTAAATCTCCTCTTTTAACTTTTTGATACCTTTTGACATTGAATTTGTAAAGGTGTGCATACAAGCTTGTATAACCATATCCATGGTCGATTCTTACATGATTTCCATATCCTGATGATCTATTATCAGCACGAGTGATAGTTCCATCACCTGTTGCATAAACTGGAGTTCCTTGAGGAGCGGTGAAATCAATACCATAATGATGTTTTCTAGCTTTTGTAAAAGGATCAATTCTATATCCAAATCCTGAAGCAATTCTCGTTAGGTCATCATTATTAACCGGCTGAATAGCAGGAATAGATTTTAAAAATTTTTCTCTATCCATTGCAAGTTTTGCAATCTCATCTAGTGATTTTGATTGTATAGTAAGTCTTTTCTGAATTACATCGATTTTTTTGTTACTTTCCTTAATAATATTTGAATATTCAAAACCATCAAATTTTTTATATCTGTTTACCCCTCCGATACCAGCTTTTCTTTTGTCCTCACTAATGGGAGGTGCCTCAAAATAAATTCTATATATTGAGTTATCTCTTTCTTCGATATTTTCAAGAACACTCTCAATATTTTTCATTTTTTTGTCTAATTGAGAATATTGAAATTTCATATTTTCAAGTTCTCTGTTTAACGATCTTTCCTGAGGTGATTGAAAATACTGGCTTCCTATGAAAATAAATAAAAATCCAAATAACGCTGAACCAGTTAGATATAGTAGTACGTTTTTTAAAACAACTCTCTTACCCGTTTTAATTTTTTTAAACGAAAGAGATTCAGAATCGTAATAATATTTAACTTTAGGCATAATTAAAATTATATCTTTGTAGATGTTTATCAGATAAACACAGATGCAAATATAATAATACTTTTTTTGTTCGATAAAAACCGATAATATCCATAAAATGAACTCAAACGAGGTAAGAAATAAATTTTTAGACTTTTTCGAGAAAAAAAATCATAAAATTGGAAAATCTTCTCCAATTGTTTCAAAAAATGATCCTTCATTGATGTTCATAAATTCTGGTATGGCACCTTTTAAGGATTACTTTTTAAATCAGGAAAACCCTAAAAATAAAAGAATTGCTAATTCGCAAAAATGTCTTCGTGTTTCAGGTAAACATAACGATCTTGCAGAAGTTGGTCATGATACTTATCATCATACATTTTTTGAAATGTTAGGTAATTGGAGTTTTGGAGATTATTTCAAGGAAGAAGCAATTAAATGGTCTTGGGAACTTTTAACAAAAGAGTACGGTATAAATCCTAATGATCTTTATGTTACAATTTTTAAGGGCTCAAAAGAAGACGGTGTTTCTGAAGATTCTGAGGCTTTTGGTTTTTGGAGTAAGATAATCGAAAAAGATAGAATTTTACTTTGTGGAAAAGATGATAATTTTTGGGAGATGGGTGAACAAGGACCATGTGGACCTTGTAGTGAAATACACGTTGATTTAAGGGATGAATCTGAAAAAAAGAAAATATCAGCTCAATCCTTGATAAACAAAGACAATCCTTTGGTTGTAGAACTATGGAATCTTGTTTTTATACAGTATAACAGAAAAGCAAATGGTAAACTTGAGGACTTGCCTAAAAAACATATCGATACTGGAATGGGTCTTGAAAGACTATGTATGGTTCTTCAAAATGTTAAATCTAACTATGATACAGATATTTTTAAGAGTTTAATAAAGGAGATTGAGCAAATTACTGAAATAAATTATGGGGAAAATGATCAATCAGATATAGCAATGAGGGTTATATCAGATCATCTAAGAGCGGTTTCATTTTCTATTGCAGATGGTCAATTACCGAGCAATACTGGAGCTGGATACGTAATTCGAAGAATACTAAGAAGAGCAATAAGATATAGTTTTACATTTCTTAAAATTAAAGAACCAATGCTATATAAATTGTTTGGTTCACTCGTTTTAAAGATGGGAGATTTTTATCCTGAACTAGAAGACCAAAGGATATTAATAGAAAACGTTATTAAGGAAGAAGAAAGTTCTTTTTTAAGAACCTTAGATCAGGGTCTTATTTTATTAGATCAAATAATTTCATCAAGTAATAATAAATTAATTTCTGGTAAAAAAGCATTTGAACTATATGATACTTACGGATTTCCAGTTGACTTAACAAGCCTTATTCTGGAAGAGAGAGGTTTTAAACTTGATATAGCCTCCTTTAATATTGAACTTGAAAAACAAAAAGAGAGGTCAAGAAAGGCTGGAGAAATATCTTTTGATGATTGGATGGTTTTAATCGATGATCCTGTTCAAGAATTTATTGGATATGATTCTCTTGAAGCTAATGTAAAAATTGTAAAATACAGAAAGGTAAAATCAAAAAAAGATGGTGTAATTTTTCAATTAGTTTTTAATCTCACCCCTTTTTATGCAGAATCTGGTGGTCAAGTTGGCGATATTGGTTTTATCGAATCAAATGATGGTGATGTGGTTCATATTCATGACACAATTAAAGAGGGTAATTTAAGTATTCACTTAGCTAAAAATTTACCAAAAAAACTTGATTTAATTTTTAGAGCAGTTGTTGATAAACAAAATAGATTTAGAATTCAGTGTAATCACACAGCAACCCATTTATTACATCAGGCCCTCAGAGATATATTAGGAAATCATGTGGAGCAAAAAGGTAGTAAAGTAAGTTCTGAAAACTTTAGATTTGATTTTTCTCACTTTTCAAAGCTAGATCAAAATGATTTAATTGAAGTGGAGAATGTTGTTAATTCAAGAATTGAAAACGCTATCAAATTAGTGGA
>VMCO01000090.1 GCA_008081325.1 Flavobacteriaceae bacterium | reverse complement strand
CTGAAGAGACTCCTGCTGAAGAGACTCCTGCTGAGGATACAGAAAAAAAAGAAGACAAATAATGTAATTAATTGTAATATGAGATTAATATATTTATTAATATTTTTAGTTTCGAATTTTATTATTTCACAAACAAATACAGCAACTGATTTTAGAGGACTTGGATCTGATCAGAACACAAATTTTGGAACTTCATTTTTTTACAATCAACCAAGTAAGGTTATATTAGGTTCAGCTTATTTATTTGATGAGTGGAATAATGATGGTGAAATACAAACTTTAACTGGTGAGAGATTTTTAGTAAGAAATATTAATCTTAATATCAGTAGAAACGCATTTGAGGCAAAGATAAATGACAATGATTCTATATTTTCATTTACTTTCAATAACATAAAGCAAATCATAATTAACGGTAAATCATATAAGAATTACTTCTACAATGAAGATAATAGGGTATATGAATTAATTTATTCTGGAGGAGACTTTACTATTTTAAAAGGTTTTTCTGTAAAGTTAGTAACTGGATCAGGTAACCCAATGGTGAATAGGTCTAATGATAAGTATGTTAAGAAGGAATCTTATTTTATAAGATCTTCACAAAATAAGACTATCGAAAGTTTTAAATTATCCAAACGATCTTTAAATAAACTTTTTGAAAATAGCTCGATGGATGTTAGTCGTATATTGGCTTTTATTGATTCCAATAATCTTTCATATAAAGACGAAAATAATGTAATTAGAATGCTGGAATTTGCATTTAGTAAATAAATTTTAATGAAAAAGGAGCTTTGCTCCTTTTTTTTATTAAAAAAATTATGTTTTTAATTATTATAAATTATTTTTGTCTAACCTTTATTTCAAATGCAATATAACCAGAGAAAAAAAGCAATTATTTTACTTGAAGATGGTACACTTTTCCATGGTAAGTCTATAGGCAAAGAGGGGTCTGCTTTTGGGGAAGTTTGTTTTAATACGGGTATGACTGGTTATCAAGAAATTTTCACTGACCCTTCATATTTTGGACAGCTAATGGTTACCACTAACGCTTATATTGGTAATTATGGGGTTAAGAAAAATGAAGTTGAATCAGATTCAGTAAAAATAGCTGGATTGATTTGTAGAAACTTCACTTATAACTTTTCTAGATACGGGGATGCTGATTCGTTATATAATTTTTTTGAAAAAAATAATTTATTAGCAATCTCTGATGTTGACACAAGAGCATTAGTTTCATATATACGTGATAATGGAGCAATGAATGCAGTTATTTCTACTGATGTTAATAATATAGATGGGTTAAAAAAAGAGCTTGCTAAAATCCCTAGTATGGATGGTTTAGAATTAGCATCCAAAGTTTCAACTAAAAATCCTTATTTCTATGGAGAAGAGTCTGCTAAGTATAAAATCGCAGCTTTAGATCTAGGAATCAAAAAAAATATTTTAAGAAATCTTGCAAAAAGAGATTGTTACATTAAGGTTTTTCCATACGATACATCTTTCAAAGAAATGAATTCTTGGAATCCTGACGCATATTTTATTTCAAATGGCCCAGGAGATCCTGAGCCTCTAAAAAGTGCTCAAAGTGTTGCAAAAGAAGTTATAAAAAATAATTTCCCTTTATTTGGTATATGTCTAGGTCATCAAATAATTGCTCTTGCTAATGGTATCTCAACATATAAAATGCATAATGGGCATCGAGGAATTAATCATCCAGTAAAAAACTTAACCTCAGGGAAAGGTGAAATAACATCTCAAAATCACGGTTTTGCAATTAGTCGTGAAGAAACAGAAGCGCATAATGATATTAGAATAACCCATATTCATTTGAATGATGACACAGTTGCTGGAATTGAAATGAAAAGTAAAAACTGTTTTTCAGTACAGTATCATCCAGAAGCTAGTCCTGGTCCTCATGACGCTTCATATTTATTTGATCAGTTTATAGAAAATATTTCAAAAACAAAATAATGGCAAAAATAAAAGATATTGTCGCGAGGCAAATATTTGATTCAAGAGGTAATCCTACTGTTGAGGTTGATGTAATAACTGAAAATTTAATTTTAGGTAGAGCTGCGGTTCCCTCAGGCGCTTCTACAGGTGAACATGAAGCTGTAGAATTAAGAGACGGTGGAAATGATTATCATGGAAAAGGGGTTTTAAAAGCTGTTTCAAACATTAATGATATTCTTTCTAAGGAGCTAATCGGCAACTCTGTTTTTGATCAAATTTCTAATGATCGTCTAATGATAAAAATTGATGGTACTGAAAATAAGTCAAAATTAGGTGCTAATGCAATCTTAGGAGTTTCTTTAGCAATGGCAAAAGCAGCCGCCAAAGAAAAAAATCTTTCCCTTTTCAAATATTTAGGCTCAGAATCTAACTTGCTGCCAGTTCCTATGATGAACATAATCAACGGAGGTTCACATAGTGATGCTCCAATTGCATTCCAGGAATTTATGATAATGCCTGTTTCAGCAGATAGCTTCACAGATGCAATGAAAATGGGTAGTGAAATATTTCACTCTTTAAAAAAAGTTTTAAAATCAAGAGGTCTAAGTACAAGTGTAGGTGACGAAGGTGGTTTTGCACCAAAACTTAATGGTACTGAAGATGCCCTAGAAACAATTCAAAAAGCTGTAATTAACTCTGGTTACAAATTCGGTGAAGATGTAATGATTGCTTTAGATTGCGCTTCAGCTGAGTTTTATAAAGACGGCTATTATGACTACAGAGTTTTTGAAGGACCGAAGGCTCATATTAGAAATAGTAAACAACAAGCAGATTATTTAGCTGAACTATCAAAAAAATATCCTATAATTTCGATTGAAGACGGTATGGATGAAAACGATTGGGATGGTTGGAAATATTTAACAGAAATAATCGGAAAAAATGTACAACTAGTCGGAGATGATTTGTTTGTGACCAATACCAAAAGATTAAAGAAAGGTATTGATGAAAATATTGCTAATTCAATTTTAATAAAGGTAAATCAAATCGGGTCATTGACCGAAACAATCAATGCTGTGAATATGGCTCACGAAGCGGGCTATACAACAGTAATGTCCCATAGATCTGGTGAAACTGAAGATAATACCATAGCTGATTTATCAGTGGCTTTAAGTTGCGGTCAGATAAAAACTGGTTCAATTTCTAGATCTGATAGAATTGCAAAATATAATCAGTTATTAAGAATTGAAGAAGAATTAGCAGAAAGTGCAACTTTTCCTAAAACTAAAGCTTTTAAAGTTAACCTCTAGTTCCTCTAAAATCTCTTCACTTATATCTTTAATTTTTGCAAGATATTTTGTATTTTTGCAAAAGTTAAAACCAACTTCAAATTACATATCGTGACTGATAAAGCAACAATCAATATTGACGGAAATAGTTATGAGTTCCCTGTCTACAGAGGTGTTGAAGATGATGTTTGCATTGATATTAAAACTCTTAGAGGAACTTCAGGAGTAACTACAATTGATAGAGGTTTTAAAAACACTGCGTCTTGTGAGAGTAAAATAACATACCTTGATGGTGAAAAAGGAATTTTACGTTACAGAGGCTATGATTTGGACGAGCTTGCAAATAAAGCTACATTTTTAGAAGTTGCATATCTTCTTATTTTTGGAGAATTACCATCTAAAAAAGAGTTAGATAAATTTCACGATGATATAGTAGATAATAGTATAGTCAATGACGATGTTAAAAAAATTGTTGATGCTTTTCCTAGTTCTGCACATCCGATGGGTGTTCTGTCAAGTTTGACAAGTGCTCTAACAGCATTTAATCCTGATGACGTGTCTCTTGACTATGATAGAAGTAAGGAGGGAATGTATAATACCATAGTAAAGGTTTTAGGTAAAATACCAATTTTAGTTGGTTGGTCTTTTAGAAAGAAAAATGGATTACCTCTACATTATTCTATGAAAATCAGAAATCTTGATTACACAGATATGATTTTACATTTGCTTTTCAAAAAGCCAAATGATGAATATAGGCCTGATAAAAATTTAATCAACGTATTTAATAAGCTTTTGATATTGCATGCAGATCATGAACAAAACTGTTCAACCTCAACAGTTAGAATAGTTGGATCTTCTCATGCAGGTTTATTTCCTTCTATTTCTGCAGGTATTTCCGCTCTTTGGGGACCTCTACACGGAGGAGCTAATCAAGCGGTTTTAGAAATGCTTAAGGCAATTAGAGAAGATGGGGGTAACACAAAAAAATATATCAGAAAAGCAAAAGATAAGGAAGATCCATTCCGTTTAATGGGTTTTGGTCATAGAGTTTATAAGAATTACGATCCAAGAGCAAGAATTATTAAAGATGCAGCTCATAAATTTTTAAAATCTTTAGGTATTGATGATCCACTACTTCATATTGCTGGAGAATTAGAAGAAAACGCTTTAAAAGACAAATATTTTATCGATAGGAAGTTATTTCCAAATGTAGATTTTTATTCTGGTGTAATTTATAGAGCCATGGGAATTCCTTCTGATATGTATACAGTTATGTTTGTACTAGGAAGACTACCTGGTTGGATTGCACAGTGGAGAGAAATGAGATTAATGAATGAGCCTATTGGCAGACCAAGACAATTGTATACTGGACCTGCTTCAAGAAAATTCAAATCCAAAAAATAATTTATTTACTTTTTTTAAATGCTTAAGCTTAATGTAAATAATGAAACATCAAAGCTTTTAGCTGTATTATTGGGAACTGCTAAAAGTAACGGCTCTATTCCGACTTTGGAAGAATGCTATGATCCAAAAAGCAGAGAAAATATTTTAAATAAAACGTATCCAACTGAAAATGATATGATAAATGAGATGAATCAGTTTGAACAAGTTTTATGTAAATATGAGGTCAATGTTATAAGACCAGATATTATTAATAATTATAATCAAATATTCTCCAGAGATGTTGGATTTGTAATTGAGGATTACTTTATTATTTCGAATATATTACCAGAGAGGTCTAAAGAAATACTAGCAATTGATAAAGTAATAGATCTAATTCCAAAAAATAAAATAATAAAATTGCCTAAGGAATGTCATGTTGAGGGGGGGGATGTAATTCTTCACAATGATTATATTTTTATTGGCACTTACGATGGAGATGATTATTCAAATTATAAAACTGCAAGAACAAATTATAAGGCTATTAAATTTCTAAAAGAAAAATTTATAGAAAAAAAGATAATTTCATTTGACCTGATAAAATCTGATTTAGAGCCAACAAAAAACGCGTTACATTTAGATTGTTGTTTACAGCCAGTAGGTAATAATAAATTGGTGGCTTGTCCTGATGCATTTTTGAAAAGAGATCAGTATGAGTGGCTGATAGATTATTTTGGAGAGGAAAATATTTTAGAAATTTCTCTAAGTGAAATGAGTGAAATGAATTGTAATTTCTTTTCGATTGATACTAATATCGTTGTAAGTGAAAAATCATTTACTAAGTTAAATTCTTGGCTTAGAAGTTTTGATATTACTGTTGAAGAAATAAACTACAAAGAAATATCTAAGCAGGGTGGTCTTTTAAGATGTTCAACTTTACCTTTGATAAGAGAATAAATATGG
>VMCO01000042.1 GCA_008081325.1 Flavobacteriaceae bacterium | reverse complement strand
AGTGGCTCATCCAAAGCAAAATCGTGAGTTTCGATTCCTTTTCTTGTGTATTTTCCACACTGAGGAATCCAAGAATTTCCATTATCATTTGAGATTTCTAATTGAACATAATCATAACCGGACTCGATATTCCATTTAGCATCAAAATTAATCTCTGCATAAACAAATCCGGAAAGGTTTATTGGATCAATTAGTTGTATTATTTCTTCAGAATTATTGCTGTAATTGGAGTATGGTGAGTCTGTAATACTGGTTTGTGGGGAAAAATATTCTTCATATGTGTTTGACCATTCAGAATCATCGTGCCAATGATTTACATAATTATCACTATCATCCTCTATAATTGTTTGTGTTTGACCATAAATTTTAGTTACTGTTATTTCTTCATCATATAAACCATTATTTAACAAGTATTTATAGATCACATTCTCACCTTCCTGTATAGATTCGTTTAAGGAAATATCAAAACTATCGTTAATAGCTTCACCTATTTGAGCTGAGTTAATAGTTATAGTAGATGAAACACTTTCTATATTAGAAGAAATTGGAATAATAGATACTGAAAATTCAGAGTTATTAGAAATACCAAGCCTTTGAAAAATGAAATTAGATTCAAAATTTAGATTATTTATAAATGTTGAAGAATTATCTTTTAACCTTGCATAATTTCCAATCATTTTAGCAGCTGTTAAATTTAATTTAATCATTCCCTTACAAAGATCTTCAATTGTTGATGACTGTGGCCAAAATGAACTGCCTATTTCAGGTGTCATTGCAAATATTTTTTCTCTTGTTTGATTGTCTTCTGTTGTTAACATACCATACATAAAATCATCGCTATCTCCAGCAGCTGGATACAGATCAGCACTAATGATGTTGTCATAATTATTTTCACTTACAAGTTCTGAAGATATAAATTCATAAATCTCGTTGTCTTCAGTTGGTTGATTATAATCATATCCATATGGGTATAAAAGTAAATTTCCATAGGTGTGATTATTTAAAGCTAATTTGAAATTTTTTGACTCAACAAGATACCTAATAGCTCTGTTTTCAGCTTCAGAGAATGGTTCATTACCTGCATAGGTGTTTCCATTGGGGTTTCCTGTTGTGCCAGATGTATTCCAAACTTCATTTCCGTTTTCATCAATAAAAGAATAATTTCTGTTATTATCTACCCCATGATTATCCCTTCTGTTTTTTCTCCACATTCCACCACCGTTCGGTTCATTTGTCTGGTTATAAACATATCCATCTGGATTAACACAAGGAACAAAATATAATTCTGAATTGTCAATGATTTGTTTAATGCTGTCATTTGATTCATAATTTTCAAGTAAATACCACATAAAATAAATTAGTTGTTGCATAGACCCTGGTTCACGTGCATGGTGTAAAGCGGTGTATAGAATTTGTGGTTCCTCTTCATTTGTTTGAGGATTGTCAGAAATTTTAACCAATTGTAAAAACCTGCCTTCATAAGTTTCATGTATGTGAGGTGATTCTATATATTCTTCGTCCTTTAAATCTGTCCTTTGGGTGATGAGATTTGGATATTGGCTATACATATCATCTAATTCATCTAACATCTCTTCATAGGTATAAAATCCTCCAAAATCATTGCCGTCTTTGATGTCATAGTTGTTTGGAGTTATATAATCGTTATTTTCATCAATACAGTATTCATTTGATTTTAACTTAAGTTCGGATTTATTTCTATTTTGATAAAAGCTTGTGACATCTTCAATTAATATTTCATAAGTAAATCCTAACGATTTAATTTTATCTAAATCACTAGCGGAAAAGTCAGATATAAAAAAATGATTTTTTTTATCGAATCCGTGATCAATACAGACACCATTGTTTGCAAGTTCAATTAAATCCTCACCATTTGAGTAGTTAATTTTTAATTTGTAAAAAATGTCTGAATTCTGGGCATATGTTGTCTGAAATATTAAAAATAATATAGACAAGTTAAGGAATACTTTCATTAGATATTTTTCTAGAATATGGCAAATATTATTCCGAAATTAAAGAGTTTTCTAATATCCAATTTTTCGCATTTTTAAAAGCTAATATCCATGGACTCACTTTGTCATTTCGTTTGTCTTTATAATGTGCCCAATTCCATCGAAATATAGATCTTTCTATGTGAGGCATGGTTACAAGATGTCTTCCATTATCGCTACACATCATAGCAGTGTTAAAATCAGAACCATTAGGATTTGATGGGTATTCATTATAACCATATTCTGCAACTATATTATAATTTTCAGAAGGGTAGGGAAGTTTAAATTTTCCTTCACCATGACTGATCCAAACACCCAACGTTAAACCCTCCAGGTTATTTAACATTGCTGAATTGTTTTTATTTATCTTGACTGAAGTAAAATTACTTTCATGTTTTCTAGAATCATTAAATGTCATTTTACCATGTTCTTTGTGTGATGGATAAATTAGATCAAGTTCCATAAACAATTGACATCCATTACATATACCAATGGATAATGTGTCATTTCTTAAAAAAAAGTTTTCTAGAGTCTTTCTAGCCCTTTCGTTATATTTAAACGATCCTGCCCATCCTTTGGCTGATCCAAGAACATCAGAATTAGAAAACCCTCCAACTGCACCTAAAAATTGAATATCCTTCAGGGATTCCTTTCCGCTAATCAGATCAGTCATGTGAACATCTTTAACGTCAAAACCAGCCATGAATAGTGCGTTTGCTAATTCTCTTTCACTGTTACTTCCTTGTTCTCTCAGAATTGCAGCTTTTGGTTTAGCTTCTGATGAATTGTTTTTATAAATACCTTTAAAATTTTCAGGAAATTTAAATTTAAGTGGTTGTTTTTTAAAATTTTTATATCTGACCTCGGCTAAATTATTTGAGGTTTGCTTTTTGTCCATTAACATGGATGTTTGATACCAATAATCTCTAAACTTCTCTAAGTCAAATGAATAGGTATTTTCAAAATTTTTGATTTTTAGTGTTTTTCCACTTATAACTTCACCAATTTTTAATGCATTAATTCCATTTTTTGCAAATGTTTTTTCCACTTCTTCATTATAAACCTGTATTATTATCCCACTATTTTCTGAAAATAAAGCTTTTACTGTATCTTTTTCATTTAATACTGTGAGATCAATATTAGCTGAAATATTGTTTGATGAAAAACACATTTCCATCAGTGTAGTAATAAACCCACCTGATGCTATGTCATGACCGGCAATTATATGATTATTTTTTATCAGAATTTGAATTGTTTCAAATGCATTTAAAAAGTACTTTGAGTCATTGATTGTTGGAGTTTCATTTCCAATTTCTCCGATTATTTGAGAAAATGCAGAACCCCCAAGTTTAAAATTATCACATGAAAAATTTATATAATAAATCGATCCATAATTTAATTTAAATACTGGCTCTACTATATTAAAAATGTCATTGCAATGGGCTGTTGCAGAAATAATAACTGTTCCAGGTGACTTAACCTCAAGATTATCATATTTTTGGTTCATTGAAAGAGAATCTTTTCCAGTGGGAATATTTACTCCTAATTCAATCGCAAAATTAGAAACAGATTTTACTGCTTTATAGAGTCTTGCATCTTCACCTTGATTTTTACATGGCCACATCCAGTTTGCAGAAAGAGAAACTCCTTTTAATCCACTTTGCAAAGGCGCCCAAATAATATTAGTTAATGCTTCTGCTATGCTATTCTTACTTCCAGCGATTGGGTCGATTAATGCAGATATAGGTGAGTGTCCAATAGAAGTTGCAATACCGTTTGAAGTTGAATAGTCTAAGGCCATAACTCCACAATTGTTTAAAGGTAGCTGCAGTTCACCTACGCATTGCTGTTTAGCAACTTTTCCTCCAACACATCTGTCAACTTTGTTAGTTAACCAGTCTTTACACCCAACGGATTCTAAACTAAATAATTCTTTCACATATTCATTTATTAATTTTTCTGAATATTGTAATTCATTATATTTTTGAGGTTTTGTATTATCAATCAAGATAGTTTCAGGCGAACTTCCAAAAAAATGATCTAGACTTAGATCAACACAACTAAGTTTTGTTTTATCTGAATAAATTGTGAACCTTTTATCATCTGTAACTTTTCCAACAATATAAACAGGAGCCCTTTCTCTTTCACAAATTCTTATAAATTCTTCAATATTATCCTTTTTGATAATCAACCCCATCCTTTCTTGAGATTCATTACCAATAATTTCTTTGTTTGAAAGTGTTGGGTCACCTACTGGTAGTTTATCTAACTCGATAAAACCTCCGGTTTCTTCTACTAATTCTGTTAAACAATTTAAATGTCCACCCGCTCCATGATCGTGTATTGAAACTATACAATTTTTATTATTTTCTATCGTCCCTCTTATAGCGTTAGCTACTCTTTTTTGCATTTCAGGATTTGATCTTTGAATTGCATTTAGTTCAATGCCAGTAGAAAATTCTCCAGTGTCTGCTGACGATACTGCTGCACCACCCATTCCGATTCGATAGTTATCTCCACCCATAACCACAATTAAATCATCTTTCTCAGGTTTTTTCTTTAAAGAATGATCTTTATTAGCATAACCGATACCTCCAGCTAACATAATTACTTTGTCATATGCCTGTATTTCTCCGTTTGTTTCATTTTCAAACGTAAAAATTGATCCAGATATCAAGGGCTGTCCAAATTTATTTCCAAAATCAGAAGCACCGTTAGACGCTTTTATTAATATGTCTATGGGTGTTTGATAGAGCCATTTTCTTTCTTTTATATTTTTTTCCCATTTTTTATCGTCAATCCTAGAATATGGGGTCATATAAACAGCAGTACCTGCAAGTGGAATTGATCCTCTTCCTCCAGCTAATCTGTCTCTGATTTCACCACCTGAACCAGTAGCAGCTCCATTGAATGGTTCAACCGTAGTGGGAAAATTATGAGTTTCTGCTTTTAATGAAATTACGGTGTCAATTTCTTGAGAAATATAGAAATCTGGTTTATCTGAGCTGGCAGGTGCAAATTGATTTATTTTTGGTCCTTTTATAAAAGCAACATTGTCTTTATAGGCAGATACAATATTTTCAGGATTTTCTTTTGATGTTTGTTTGATTAATGAAAATAAACTTTGTTGTTTTTCCTCATTATCAATTATAAATTTACCGTTAAATATTTTATGTCTACAATGTTCAGAATTTACCTGTGAGAACCCAAATATTTCAGAGTCGGTTAATTTTCGATTAATTTTTTTCGAAATATTATCTAGATAGTCAATTTCGTCTTCACTCAGTGATAAACCTTCTTTTTCGTTATATTCCTGAATGTTAGAAATACTTGTGATTTTTTTTGGATCTAAATTTATCTTAAAGAGAGATTGAGATAAAGAGTCAAATTTTTCATTTAACATAGGATCAAAATTATTTGTAGATTTTATACTCTCAAGATATTTTTCGATTCTTAAAACAGAATCTAATCCCATGTTTTTACATATTTCAACCGCATTTGTACTCCACGGAGATATCATTGCAGCTTTAGGCCCGATAAACTCTTTATTAATTTGACTTTCTGAAAGTAAAGTTGCGTTTCCTAATAACCATTCTAGTTTTTTTATTTCATTCTTTGAAATGGTCTGATTAGTTTGTACTGCAAAAATTGAATGATTTTGAGATTCAAAAAAAAATATCATCTAATAACAAATATGAGTGCTAAATTTAGTCCAAATTAATTTATAAACT
>VMCO01000168.1 GCA_008081325.1 Flavobacteriaceae bacterium | reverse complement strand
ATACCCCAAATCAACCATATCTTTTACTGTTGCGCCATGGAAAATTCCTAAGTTTCCGTTTTCATCAACATTCAATGTTTTTTTCAGTCGAAAAGAATCTCTTAATAACTCGACCTCAATTGTTCTATTGGTGTTTTCCTTCAAAAGTGATGTTAATTGATCAGCATATTTAATTTCTTGGCCATTTAACGAAACTAAAATATCACCTTGTCTTAAATCATAGTCTTTATTTAAAGATTCATCAGAAACACTTTGAATAATAAATGGCATTCTAAACTCAAAAGAAGAAACATCATCGCTAGACGATAATTTACCTAAAAAGTCAACAGGTAAATTAATCTCAATTATTTCTCCATCCCTATCAACCTGATAAGTTGTTGATCCAATAATAGATTTTCTCAAGTCAGAATATGTGCTCAGCTTTTCGCCGTCAACGGTTAAGATTTTATCTCCTGTCTTAAAACCAGATTCTAATAATATTGGATTATTAATTAGGTATCCATCATTGATTGAATCTAATGAAATTGAAGAAGAACCATAACTATAAGCTAATCCAATGTATATAATTATTGCTAAAATAAAGTTGACAGTAACTCCACCTAGCATTACAACAAGTCTTTGCCATGAAGGCTTAGATCTAAACTCCCATGGCTGTGCTGGTTTAGCCATTTGTTCCTTATCCATGCTTTCATCAATCATACCGGAAATTTTAACGTATCCACCAAGTGGTAACCAGCCTATACCCCATTCAGTTTCACCTATTTTTTTCTTAAACAATGAGAAGTTTACATCAAAAAATAAATAGAATTTCTCAACCTTTATTTTAAAATATTTTGCCGGCCAATAATGTCCAAATTCGTGCAAAACAATTATTAGTGATAAGCTCAATATAAATTGTGAAATTTTAATAAAGATTTCCATAGGTTTGATTAATTAGCTGACAAAAGTAGTTGATTAATAGTAAATTAAAAATATCTATTTTGATTATTTAATATAAAACTGTTGTATTTTTGCATACCACAAAAATTCATAGGTTTTGAAGTTATTTAGAAAAAGAGATTTTATTACAATTGGGTTTATCTTACTTTTTTCAGCAGCAGCAATAACGCTGTTTTATACAATTTTAAAACCGACAGAAACATTACCAATATATCAGCCAGCTGAAGTTAACGAAAAGCTCGTTGATACATCCATTATTCATGTTTCTAAGTATCATAAAATTTCTGATTTTAAGTTAATCAATCAAAATGGAGAAGAAATAACTCAGGAGTTTTACAAAAATAAAATATATGTCGCCGACTTCTTTTTTACAACATGTCAAGACATATGTCCAATTATGACAAAGAATATGTACCGATTGCAAGAGGAGTTGAAAGAAGACAATGATGTATTATTTTTATCTCACACTGTAATTCCAGAAATAGATACGGTTCAGCAGTTAAAAAAATATGCTGTTGACAACAACATTGATGAGTCAAGATGGAATTTAGTAACTGGTGATAAAAAGCAAATTTATGAACTTGCCCGAAAATCTTACCTAGCAGTAGAAGATGCTGAATTTGGAGAATATGATATGATTCACACAGAAAATTTTATGCTAATAGATAAGAAAAGACAAATTAGAGGGTTCTATGATGGTACAGATAATTTAGAAATTAACAGATTACTCTCTGATATTGAAATTTTAAAAAAAATAGATTAATCTTATCAATTTCATTACATTTGGCTCTTTAAAATGGTTCTAAATAACTGCTATGCCTAAACTTAGTGACTTAAAAAAAGGTGAACAAGCGAAAATAGTTGACGTATCCTCTCAAGAGATTCCTATTAAATTATTGGAGATGGGCTGTTTGCCTGGAAACAAGGTTAGGTTAATTCAACAAGCGCCTTTTAAAGGTCCCATTTACATAGAAATTAATGGAAGTTATGTGGCAATTAGAAAGGAAACTGCTAGACTAATTGAAATTGAATTAAATTAAATGAGCAAGCAAATAAAGGTAGCGTTAATTGGAAATCCTAACACGGGAAAAACTTCAATTTTCAATTCTTTAACAGGTTTAAATCAAAAAATTGCTAACTATCCCGGAGTCACTGTTGAAAAAAAAGAGGGAGTATGTAAGTTAAGTCGTGGAGTTAAAGCACATATATTTGATCTTCCCGGAACTTACAGCTTAAATGCTTCATCAATGGATGAAAATTTAGTTGTTGAACTTTTACTAAACAAAAATCATAAGGATTTTCCAGATTTAGCAATCATTGTTAGTGATGTTGAAAATTTAAAAAGAAATCTAATTTTATTTACACAAGTAAAAGATTTAGAGATTCCAACGGTCCTTGCAATTAACATGTCGGACAGGATGAAGTATAAAGGCATTGAACTAGATATTGAAAAACTTGAAAAAAAGCTAGATACTAAGATTATTCTTACAACAAATAGAACAAAAGATTGGGTAGGAGAGGTTAAGAATTTAATAGAAAACTATAAAGATTTATCATCAAAAATATTTCTTGACACTAGTATTATTGAGCCCGAATATTTTAACAAGCTAAAAAATATTTTTCCCAACCAGCAATTATATAAACTTTGGGTTGTTATATGTCAAGACGTAAATTTTAGTAATGTTTCAAGACAAGAAATAGAAAACTCAGATTTTGAAATAAAGTCAACATCTGAGCTTAAAAGACTACAACAAAAAGAGACAATAAAAAGATATCAGCTAATCAATAACATATTAAAAGAGGGGCAAACAATTGATAGTTCTAAAGCTCAAGGTTTTAGAGCTAAAATTGATAAAGTTCTAACCCATAAATTTTTTGGTTACGTAATTTTTTTAATGATACTGATGGCTATTTTTCAGACTATTTATGAATGGGCTAGTATTCCAATGGATTTCATTGACTCTTCATTTGCTTCGCTTGCAGATTGGGTGAAAATAAACCTACCTTCTGGGGCAATGACTAATCTTTTAGCTGATGGAATAATCACAGGGATTGGAGGGATAGTAATTTTTATACCTCAAATAGCATTTTTATTTATGTTCATATCGATCCTTGAAGAAAGTGGATATATGAGTAGAGTCGTTTTTCTAACCGATAAGACTATGCAAAAATTTGGTCTTAGCGGAAAAAGTGTTGTTCCATTGATTTCTGGAGTCGCGTGTGCAATACCAGCTATTATGGCAACAAGAAACATCGAAAGCTGGAAAGAAAGATTGATCACAATATTAGTGACGCCTTTTATGACTTGTGCTGCAAGACTGCCTGTATATTTAATAATCATTGCTTTGGTGATTCCAGATGAAAAAATATTTGGATTAAACTATCAGGCAATTGCACTTATGAGTTTGTATCTAATTGGTTTCATAACAGCTTTATTGTCTTCATTAATCTTAACTAAGATTTTAAAAATTAAAAGGAGATCAATATTTGTAATGGAAATGCCGAATTATAAATTTCCAAGAATTAAAGACGTTTTCTATACTGTTTTTGAAAAATCAAAATCGTTTGTTGTTGAAGCTGGTAAAATAATTCTTGCTATTTCCGTAATATTATGGGTGCTAGCAACTAATGGGATTGGAGATAAGTTTGAAAATCCAAGAAATTATATAAGCGAAAATATCGAAGAAATATCTATTGAAGAAATTCAAACTCTGGAAGCTTCGATAAAACTAGAAAACTCATTTATAGGTTTTATTGGAAAGAGTATTGAACCAGTATTTAAACCTCTTGGTTATGATTGGAAAATTGGTATTGGTATTATAACTTCTTTTGCAGCACGTGAAGTTTTTGTTGGGACATTAGCTGTCATCTATAACATAGATAATTATGATGACTCTGAGGGTAAAAAAGAAGAAATAAAAAATATTATGGCTAGAGAAACTGACGCTAACGGAAATAAAATATTTACGCTTGCCTCAGGAATATCACTTCTATTATTTTATGCTTTTGCAATGCAATGTATGAGTACGCTAGCCATTGTAAGGAAGGAAACTAATTCATGGAAATGGCCTATACTTCAATTTATAATAATGACAGCCTTAGCTTATTTTATTTCTCTAATTTCATTTCAAATACTTAGCTAATGGATATTAATTTTCAAAATATTTTAGTTGTAACATCAGTTGTTTTAGCTGTTATCTACTTATTTAAAAAATTTAGTCCAAAAAAATCAACAGGAAATTGTTCCAAAAAAGATTGTGGGTGTAGTTAATTAGCCAAGCGCGACATCAAGACACATCATCACAATAAAACCTGCAATCAATCCCATTGCAGCAATATCTGCATTACCACCACTTTGACTTTCAGGAATCACTTCTTCAACAACAATAAATATCATTGCTCCAGCAGCAAAAGCTAATGCGTAAGGTAAAATAGGGTAAACTAGTATGACTACCGCTGCACCAATAACTGCGAAAATAGGCTCAACAATTGCTGATAGCTGTCCCCATTGCCATGATTTAAATCTGCTAAAGCCCGCTCTTCTCATAGGCATTGAAACTGCAAAACCCTCAGGTGCATTTTGTAAACCCATACCTATAGCAAGTGCTATTGCTCCTCCTAATGTAAAGCCTATATCCAAGCCAGAGGCCAATGCCCCAAAAGCAACACCAACCGCTAATCCTTCTGGGATATTGTGAATTGCAATGGCTAAAACAAGTAACTCAGTTTTCTTTAAATCAGATTTTGGACCTTCTGCTTCTTCAAGCTTTTTAAAAAGATGTAAGTGAGGTATTTTTTTATCAAGAAAATATATAAAAAATGCTCCAAAAAAGAATCCAATAGCTGGTGGGAAAAAAGAAGGTAGGTTAGTTAGACCTAGGTCATGCTGTTTTTCTACTGCAGCAATTGCCGGGGATAAAAGAGACCAAAAACTGGCTGCTATCATAACTCCTCCAGTAAACCCAAGAGCAGCATCAAGAAATTTTCTGTTAGCTGACTTAAAAAAGAATACAAGGCTTGCGCCAAGAGCAGTCAATATCCATGTGAATAATCCTGCTACAAAAGCCTGTAAAATCGGGTTTTCTAACGAAATGAAAAAACCCTCCAATATATTAACTAAGTCTTCCATAATCTCTATATGCGAAAATAATAAAACTAAAGAGGAATTATTTGAAAAGATTATATATTTGCATAATAAACCAAAAAAAAATTAAATGTATCCGGAAGAATTAGTTTATCCAATGCGCAAACAACTTACTGATCAAGGATTTGATGAGCTTAAATCCACAGATGATGTTGAAAATATGATTTCTAATAAAGGAACAACTTTAGTTGTTGTGAACTCTGTATGTGGATGTGCTGCTGCTAATGCCAGACCTGGTGCAATTACTAGCTTAGCTAATGACAAAAAGCCTGATCATTTAACAACTGTTTTTGCTGGTGTAGATCGTGAGGCTGTAGAAAAAGTAAGGTACTATCTAGCTCCATTTCCTCCTAGCTCACCTGCGATAGCTTTATTCAAAGACGGTGAATTAGTTCACATGTTAGAAAGACATCACATTGAAGGCAGAGCTGCTGAAATGATTTCACAAAATTTAAAAGGGGCTATGAATGCATATTGCGGAGAACCTGCATAATAAAGTACCTGCTTAGCTCTATGAAAAAAGGGTCAAAGCCAGCGGCCCAGACCCAAATCTCAACGCTCTTAGTTTAAATCTTTAGGGACGGATAACTACAAATCTGTGGTTTTCTGTTCCCTTGTTACTGACCATCTGCAATATGTAATTACCCGTGCTGTAATTAGACAGTTCGCAGCGCAAAAG
>VMCO01000050.1 GCA_008081325.1 Flavobacteriaceae bacterium | reverse complement strand
ATCTTTTTCAATGGAGTTTCTGTACTCATCAAGGGTAGTCGCACCAATACATTGGATGTTGCCTCTTGCAAGAGCTGGTTTAAACATATTTGATGCATCAAGACTACCAGTAGCACCACCTGCACCAACAATAGTGTGTATTTCATCTATAAAAAGAATTATATCGGAGTTTTTTTCCAACTCATTCATCACAGCCTTCATTCTTTCTTCAAACTGACCACGGTATTTAGTTCCAGCAACTAAGCTGGCTAAGTCTAAAGAAATGATTCTTTTGTTATATAAAACTCTTGACACCTTTTTTTTAATGATTCTAATAGCAAGACCCTCAGCTATCGCGGACTTTCCTACACCTGGCTCACCGATTAACAAAGGGTTATTTTTTTTCCTTCTACTTAATATTTGGGAGACTCTTTGAATTTCAATTTCCCTACCGATAATAGGGTCAAGCTCATCATTTTCAGCCATAGATGTGAGGTCTTTACCAAAGTTATCTAAAACAGGTGTTTTAGACTTTTTAGAAGACTTAGATTTTGTCTTTGTTGGTTGTGTAGGTTTTATTTCGTCAAATTCAGAACTTTCAGAACTGTGAGATGATTCATCTGAAAAGTCTTCTTTTCCTATGATAGATTTATATTCATCTTTAACCACATTATAGTTGATTTCCATATTATTGAAAATTTTAGTGGTAGGATCGTTTTCATTTCTAAGAATACATAAAAGTAAGTGAGCGGTATTAATAATTGAACTCTGAAAGAGTTTAGCTTCTAAAAAAGTTGTCTTTAATGCACGTTCAGCTTGCCTTGTTAAGTGTAGGTTTTTTTTTGAGGACTCCTTAACTTCATTTTCAAAATTAATTGGATTGAGAGATTCAATTTTTCTTCTTAATCCGTTTAAATCTATTCCTAAAAAATTTAAAATATCAATAGCTTTTCCTTCACCATTTCTTATCAGTCCTAAAACCAAATGTTCAGTTCCAATAAAGTCATGACCTAATCTTAAGGCTTCTTCCTTACTGTAGGTAATAACGTCTTTAACTCTTGGTGAAAAATTATCATCCATAAAATATAATTTCTATAAAAATAATCATAAAGATTTTTTAAAACAACACTAAATTGTATTAAAATCTTTATCCAAATAATTGTTAATAAATTATGTTTATCGAGTTTAATTTCTCACACAAAAAATGTATGTAAATTCATATATTTGTTTACTACTATTTATATGATATAATTAAACTTTTTTTTATTATGAATGACGGGGAAAAATTAATACCAATTAACATTGAAGATGAAATGAAATCAGCTTACATTGATTATTCAATGTCTGTTATTGTTTCAAGAGCTCTTCCGGATGTTAGAGATGGCTTAAAACCAGTACATAGAAGAGTGTTGTATGGAATGCATGATTTAGGCGTAAGATCTTCATCGGCTCACAAGAAGTCAGCTAGAATTGTTGGTGAGGTTATGGGTAAATATCATCCCCATGGTGATTCTGCCATTTACGATACTATGGTAAGAATGGCGCAAGAATGGAGTCTTAGATATATGTTGGTTGATGGTCAAGGAAATTTTGGATCTGTTGACGGTGATAGTCCAGCAGCAATGAGATATACAGAGGCTAGAATGCAAAAGATTTCAGAAGAAATGCTCTCTGACATTGAAAAAGACACTGTTGATTATAAGTTAAACTTTGATGATACTCTTAAAGAACCTACTGTTTTACCAACTAAAATCCCTGCATTGCTTGTTAATGGAGCTTCTGGTATTGCGGTTGGTATGGCGACAAATATACCACCTCATAACTTAACGGAAGTTATTGACGGTACTCTTGAATACATAAAAGATAACTCAATAGATATAGATGGATTAATGCAATTTGTTAAAGCACCTGATTTTCCGACCGGTGGAATTATTCATGGATATGAAGGTGTAAAAGAAGCTTTTCACACTGGTAGAGGTAAAGTAGTTATAAGAGGTAAAGCTGAAATTGAGGAAGTTGACGGTAAAGAGTCAATCATAGTTACTGAAATTCCATATCAGGTTAATAAGGCTGATATGATTAAAAAAATTGCTGATTTAGTCAATGATAAAAAATTAGAAGGTATTTCAACAATTAGAGATGAGTCTGACAGAAACGGTATGAGGATAGTTTTTGTGCTTAAAAGAGACGCTATCCCAAATATTGTTCTTAATAAGTTGTATAAATACAGTCCCCTACAATCTTCATTCAGTGTAAATAGTATCGCACTTGTAAAGGGTAGACCACAAATGCTAAATCTTAAAGATATGATTAAGCATTTTGTTGATCATAGACATGATGTTGTTGTAAGAAGAACCAAGTTTGAATTAAAAAAAGCAGAGGATAGATGTCATATTCTTGAAGGTTTAATTATAGCATCTGATAATATTGATGAAGTGATTGCATTAATTAAAGCTTCAAAAAATGCTGAAGATGCAAGAGATAATTTGATAAAAAAATTCAAACTTTCTGAAATCCAAGCAAAAGCTATTGTTGAAATGCGTCTAAGGCAGCTTACTGGTTTAGAGCAAGACAAATTGAGAAATGAATATGAAGAAATTAAAAGATTAATTGAGGATTTAAAAGATATTCTTTCCGACGAAGAAAGAAGAATGAGTATCATATCAGATGAGCTTAATGAAATTAAAGATAAGTATGGTGATAGCAGAAGATCAGTTATTGAGTATGCAGGTGGTGATCTTTCGATTGAAGATATGATTCCAGATGAAAAAGTTGTGATAACAATATCTCATGCTGGATACATTAAACGAACACCTCTAGATGAATATAAGGTGCAAAATAGAGGAGGTGTTGGTCAGAAGGCATCCACTACAAGAAATGAGGATTTTTTAGAGGACTTATTTGTAGGTACTAATCACCAGTACATGCTTTTCTTTACTCAAAAAGGTAAATGCTTTTGGATGAGGGTTTATGAAATTCCTGAAGGAAGCAGAACATCTAAAGGTAGAGCTATCCAAAATTTAATTAACATCGAACAAGATGATAAGGTGAAAGCTTTTATATGTACCAAAGATCTTAAAGATGAGGAATATATAAACAATCATTATGTGATAATGGCAACAAAAAAGGGACAGGTTAAAAAAACATCCCTTGAACAATATTCAAGACCAAGAATAAATGGTATTAATGCTATAACCATCAAAGAGGGAGATGAATTATTAGAAGCTAAATTAACTGACGGTAATAGTCAGGTTATGTTGGCTTTAAAATCAGGTAAAGCAATCAGATTTGAAGAGGCTAAAACTAGACCAATGGGAAGGAATGCTTCAGGTGTAAGAGGAATAAGGTTACAGCATGATAAAGATGAGGTAATAGGAATGGTTTCTGTTAATGATATGGAAAGTAATATTTTGGTTGTCAGTTCTAATGGTTACGGTAAAAGATCTAAACTTGATGATTATAGAATAACAAATAGAGGAGGTAAGGGTGTTAAAACTATTTCCATTACCAAAAAAACGGGAGATCTTGTAGCTATAAAGAATGTTGATGATTCAAATGGCTTAATGATTATAAACAAATCAGGAATAGCTATAAGAATGGCGGTTGAGGATTTAAGAGTTATGGGGCGTGCTACCCAAGGAGTAAAGTTAATTAATATAAAAGATGGTGATTCGATTGCTGCAGTAGCAAAGGTAATTCATGAAAAAGAGGATGAAGAACAAGATGTTGAGTCAACCGAAACGGAAAATAAAAACTTAGAACAATGAAAAAAATAATTGTAATCTTATTGACATTTTGTGTATTTCAATTTAGTTATTCTCAAAAGAAAGAGCTAAAGACTGTTGATAAATTAGTTAAATCTGGTGAATATGAAAATGCCTTAAACACAATTGAATCAATTAAGGATCTAATCAATTTAGCAGATGATAAAACAAAAGCAAAATATTACTATTTAAAAGGTTTGGCTAGATATCAAAATGGAGAAGGTTCATTCGAAAACAAACTCTTAAGTATAGATGATTTTAACAGAACAAAAGAAATCGAAGATTCAGGGTCAAAAATTTATTCATCAAAAGTTGATGATATTTTTACTAGTCTTTTCAATTCATTTGTTAATGACTCAAGAACTGCTTTAGATAACAAAAATTATAAAGATTCCTACTCAAACCTTGAAGCAGCATACACTGTTTCAAAAAAGGATACATTATATCTCTATAATGCTGCATTAGTAGCAACAGAAGCTAAGGAATATTCAACAGCACTAGGATTTTATGAAAAACTAATTGATTTAGGTTATACTGGTGTGTCAATAAATTATTATGCAATCGAAAAAGAATCTGGAAAAGAACAAGTTTTTCAGGATGAAAAATCTAGAGATTTTTCTGTAGATGTTATTGGTACACATGAATCTCCAAGAGATGAAATGGCTAAATCTGTTGAAATTGACATATATAGATCTATTGCTGCTATTTATAGAATTGAAGAAAATTATGAAAAATCTATAGTTTATTTAGAAAAAGCTAAACTTATTGATCCAAATGATATTAATCTAATATTACTTGAATCTAATGTAAGATGGGAAATGGGTGAAGTTGATTCTTATCAAAAATTAATTTCAAGAGCATTAGAAATTGAACCTGATAATGTTGACTTGGTATTTAACCTTGGAGTAGTAAATGCTGACAAAGGTAATTTTAATGATGCTATATCTTATTATAATAAGGCAATTGAAATAAACGCTAATTATACAAAAGCATATTTAAATGCAGCTGCTTTAATTTTAGATAGAGAAGGACCAATGATTGAAGAAATGAATTCACTTGGAACCTCTACTGCTGACTACAACAGGTATGATGAATTAAAAATCGAAAGAGAAAACCTATACAGGGAAGCAATACCTTATTTAGAAAAAGTTTACGAATTAGAAAACGATAATTTAAATGCTGCTAGAACACTTAGAAATATATTTTCTGCACTTGATGAAACAGAATCTTATAACAGGTTTAAGGTTATAGTTGCGGAGTTAGAAAATAAATAGAATTATATAATCTTTTTAATGTAGCGGAGATAGTGTGTGTGCCGTTTTCTGTCGTTATTATATATTCCAGTTTGATCCAATCTATCAATTCTTACTTTGCCACTTGCGTGTATTATATGGTTTTCTTTAAGTATTATTCCTACATGAATTATTTCATCAGATTCATTATGAAAAAATGCTAGATCTCCTGGCTCAGATTCTTCAATGAAACTTAGTGTTTTTCCCTGAGTAGCTTGATCTTTTGCGTCTCTATGGAGTTTATATCCATTGATTTTATAAACCATCTGAGTGAATCCAGAACAATCTATACCAAAAGGAGTTTTACCTCCCCATAAATAAGGAGAATGCAAATATAGAAGAGCAGTTTTTATGATAGATTCTTTTTTTTGTCTTCCAGTAAAGCATTTACCTTCATATTTATGATTTAATAAGTTTGAATTTGAAACAACCGAACCAATTGTTATAGTTAATAATTCTTTGTTTTTATTTTCTACAAATTCGACTAAATCATTAGAGAATGATTGATCTTTAAACGATGTTTTTTGAATTTCATTTATTTTTTCATATTGCTTTGAATCAATCCATCCAACATAGTTGTCAAATAATGATATAATTTTAGTCCAATTATCTTTTTCCTCAATAATCGAAATTATATCGCCATATAATAATTGAGTAACCATTTCTGATTTATCGGAACTTGAAATTCTAACAGGAACTATACTAAGTTTACAAACTCCAAATTGCATACTATATCTTGATTTGAATAGAGGAAGCACCACCACCACCGTTACATATAGCAGCTATACCGTTTTTTTTAT
>VMCO01000086.1 GCA_008081325.1 Flavobacteriaceae bacterium | reverse complement strand
GATAACGCAAGACCATTAGTTCCTAATCCAATAGAATATATCTTAATCTGAAATTCTTTTGCCAACTCAGCTGCCGTTATTGGGTCAATGAACCCCGCATTATTTACTCCATCTGTCAAAAGAATAATCACTTTACTTTTAGCCTTACTGTCTTTGATTCTATTTACGGATGTAGCTAGACCCATTCCAATTGCTGTACCTCCTTCAATAATATTATTATATTTTATATCTCTCAGTGATCTTAGGGTTATGCTTTTATCAGTAGTAAGAGGTGTTTTTGTATAACTTTCACCAGCATATTCAACCAAACCTATTCTGTCTGATATTCTATTTTTAATAAATTCATCTGCTACATTTTTTAATGCATCAAGCCTGTTTGGTTTTAAATCTTTTGCCAACATACTTGCAGAAACATCAATTGCCATTATTATATCGATACCGCTATTTGTTTTTACTCTAGTTGATGTATCAATTACTTGCGGCCTGGAAAGAGCAGTAACTATAAGAATTAACGAAATCAACCTTAAATATTTGAATATTGATTTTAGTTTTGAATAGAATTTTCCTGAATCACCAAAAGCTTCTGAATTAGAAAATTTAATTGAATTGGTTAAATTATCTCGCTTAAGGTAATTCCATAAGACTACTAAAGGTATAACAACCAATAAAATAAAGTATTCTGGATTTAAAAATTCTAAATTCATTTTTTTTCTTCTTTTAATACCTCAATTGAGTTAATAATTCTTTCTCTAATCTCATTCACATATCTTTTTTCATGTGTTAAAAGAATTGCTGTTTTAAATCCTGTTTCTGTTAAAAAGCCAATAACATTATAATTTCCAGATTTATACTTTTTATCACTTATTTTAAAATCTGTAGTTCCAGAAATAAGAAGACCTTTGCCCTTATTTTTTGTTTCAAATTCCTCATACTTCACAAGCATATTTTGAAGCCCTCTACTCTCTAAATCATCTAAGCTTGACTCTAAAATCAATTGAAAATTTTGTGGTTCTATCTTCGATTCAGACGAGTAATTTGAGATGAAAAATTCAATAGATTCATTTGAGTCCGAGAAATAAAATTGGGAGTCCATTTTATAATCATTGTATAAAAATTCATTATCGATATTTAGTCTTACTAAAGCATCCGGAGTTTCAGCAAATATTCCAGGAGAACCATACTCAGATTTTGTCCAATTCTTATTTAGTAATCTTAAATTATGATCGAATGTTATTTTATCAAGAGTATATTGAAATCCATTTATAAATCCAGAGAAAATAAACAATATAATAAGCAAAGAAAGTGTAGAAATTGAAACAATTTTTAGTCTTTCATTTCTCAACTTCTTCTCTGCTTGTTTTTGATAATTTAAATTTTTTAGTTTTTCTTCTTCACTAGGTTCAGGAAGCAATTCAGAGAAAAGTTTTACCTCTTCATTAATTGTCTTTAAATCATTTTGTATTACACTTTTTTCGGGTAAAAATTTTGCAAATTTAACCAAGTCAGCCCGTTGAAAAATATCCTCAACTATTTTTATGGAATCCTTAGAAATAGCAAAAGATTTTATTTCACTAAGATTGTTTAGTTTTAAAATCAACTCACCAGTTGTACTTTCTAAAGCCTTATCATATACTTCTTTTTCAAAGAAACACCTTAGTGCAAATGTTAATTCAGAGTAAAATAACTTAATCTCATAACTTGTATCAATATTAATTTTTTCTAAATCACTCAATCTTTTTTTGATTAATTCTATAGGCCTTAATGCAGGTTTGATATTTAAAAGGGGGTTAAAAAATTCAACTATTTTTGATCTGAAATAAAGCAGACTAATAATCAATAAAACCGTAAATAAAATAATAGGATAGTTCTTCTTTAAGCTGAGTTTTAAAATTTCAATGGATGAGAATTTATCAAAGGATGGCTTGATATCGTAAAGACCTTGCTTGGTAGTATCAACTTCAACCAAATTAACGGTGATTTTTTTAGAGTCAGTTGAAAATAGTTTATCTCCAATTTGAATCTTTATTTTAGGAATAATATATTCTCCTTCATCAAATGAAGTGATTTCGTATTTTTTTGAAAATATATATCCATTCTCTTGCTTAGTTGTATCAATGCTGGTTTCTGAAATCAATTCAAAAGGGATAAAAGAAGTAGAGTCAGGAAAAATGATATTTTCTGATTTTTCTAGACTTACATTAATTGTATAACTTAGTTCTTTCCCAATTAATATTGAATCTGATTCAACAGAAGCAGTTACACTTTGTGAATTAGTTGTAATACTCTGTAAATAGACAAAGCAGATAATTAAAATATTTAGAAATAGTTTCATCGACTCTTGAAATATTTTAATAATTTTTTTTGATAATCATCCTGTGTATTACATTCAATGATACCCGAACCTGACCTTTTAAAATATTCTATAAACTCACTTCTTTTTGAGTTATAATACTCAGAGTATTTCATTCTAACATTTTTTGAACCAGTATTTACTGTAATTCGTTTTCCAGTCTCATTATCATTTATATCTATTACTCCTAAATTTGGAATTATTTCCTCGCTTTTATCATATATTCTAATTCCTGTCACGTCATGCCTGGAAGAAAATATTTTAAGAGAATTAGAATAATCCTGAGAAATAAAATCTGAAATTATAAAGGCAATAGATCTGTTTTTTAAAATGTTTGACACAAACTTTAACGGAACATTAATATCTGTCTTTTTACTCTTTGATTTAAATTCTAGTAATTCTCTAATTATTCTTAAAACATGAGATTTTCCTTTTTTTGGAGGAATATATAATTCTACATTATCAGAAAATAAGATTAAACCAACTTTGTCATTGTTTTTAGTAGCTGAGAATGCTAAAGTTGCAGCTAACTCAGTCACATATTCATTTTTAAAAAGAGAATTAGAGCCAAAAAAATTAGAGCCAGAAATATCAATGATTAGCATCATTGTTAACTCTCTTTCCTCCTCAAATACTTTAATAAATGTATCATTATATCTGGCTGTTACATTCCAGTCAATAGCCCTAACATCATCTCCAAATTGATATTGTCTAACTTCACTAAAAGCCATACCTCTACCTTTGAATGTAGATTGGTACTCGCCACCAAAGATATGATCAGATAATCTTTTGGTTTTGATTTCTATTTTTCTGACTTTTTTTAGAAGGTCTTTTGTTTCCATTGTAAAGTGTTTATGGAACAGCTATTTCATTTACAATTTTTGTGATAATATCAACTGAAGACATATTTTCAGCTTCCGCTTCATAAGAAATTCCAATTCTGTGTTGTAAAACATCGAATACTACCGCTCTTACATCATCTGGGATTACAAATCCTCTTCGATTTATAAATGCATAACATTTTGCAGCCAACGCAAGGTTAATACTTCCTCTTGGAGAAGCACCAAAAGATATTAATGGCTTGAGTTCTGATAAATTATATTTTTCAGGAAATCTAGTAGCAAAAATTATATCTAGTATGTATGACTCAATTTTTTCATCCATATAAACTTCTCTTACAACTTTTTGCGCAGTCATAATTTTTTTAAGTGTTACTACAGGTTTTACTTTACTAGAAGTATTTTCAAGATTTGCTCGCATAATTAACTTTTCATCGTCTAGATCTGGATATGTAATAACTGTTTTTAACATAAATCTATCTACCTGAGCTTCTGGAAGTGGATATGTTCCTTCTTGATCAATTGGGTTTTGAGTAGCCATTACGAGAAACGGCTCTTCCAACTTAAATGTTTCTTCTCCAATTGTAACTTGTTTTTCTTGCATTGCTTCTAATAGAGCTGATTGTACCTTAGCCGGCGCTCTATTTATTTCGTCTGCAAGTACAAAATTTGCAAAAACAGGACCTTTCTTAACAGAGAATTTTGATTGTTTCACATTGTATAGTTGAGTTCCAACTACATCAGCAGGTAGAAGATCCGGTGTAAATTGAATTCTACTAAAACTTCCGCTAATTGCTTTTGATAATGTGTTAATTGCAAGTGTCTTAGCTAATCCAGGAACTCCTTCAAGTAAAATATGGCCTTTTGCAAGAAGACCTATTAAAAGTTTATCAACCATATTTTTTTGACCAACGATTACTTTATTCATCTCTGATCTCAACAAATCAATGAAAGCACTTTCTTTCTCTATTTTTTCATTAATTTTCTTTATATCAACTTTGTTTTCCATGACTAAAAATTATTATAACTTTAAAATTGGTTTTGCAAAATGGCAAATCATTACAAATATCTCTGTTAATATTTGGTTAAAAAAGATCATTTTTAACCAAATATTAACATTTTAAATAACTTAAAATTTAAGACTTGAAAACTATACTTATAACTGGGGCAACAAGTGGTATTGGATTAGCAGCTGCTAAAAAGTTAGCAAATGAAAAAAATCAGTTGATTTTATGTGGAAGAAGACAGCATAAATTAGATGAAATTTCTGAGGAACTTTCCAAATCTGCAAAAATATTATCACTCTGCTTTGATGTTTCAGATAAAGATGAAGTAAATAGACTTTTAGAGGATCTACCTAAGGAATTTAACACTGTTGATGTTCTTATAAATAATGCTGGAAATGCACATGGACTTGATACAATTCAAGATGGCTCCCTAGATGATTGGGATAATATGTTTGATAGTAATGTGAAAGGTTTGTTATATGTATCTAGAGTACTAATGCCAAAAATGATTGAAAAACAAAACGGGCACATAATTAATATTGGTTCTCTAGCTGGAAGAGAAGTTTATGAAAAGGGTAATATTTACTGCGCGACAAAACATGCGGTAAATGCTATTTCAAAAGCCATGAGGATTGATCTTAATAAAACCGGAATTAAAGTCTCTGAAATTAACCCTGGGCTTGTAGAAACCGACTTTTCAAATGTGCGTTTCAAAGGAGATATTGATAGGGCAGAAAAAGTTTATCAAGGCTACAAAGCACTTGAAGCGAAAGACATTGCTGATATTATAGAATTTGTCATAAATAGACCAAGCCATGTTAATATTGCTGATATTTTAGTGCTTCCTCAAGCGCAAGCAACAAGCTCAATTATCGATAAGAAATAATATTTAACAAAAATTTATAATGTAACCTTTGCGTAACATTAAAAAAAATGTTACGTTTGCGTTACATTAATTAAAAATTACAATATTATGTTTACTATTCAATATCAAGCTGCAGAATTTATGGATTCACTTGGCATTTTAATTCCAATTATCGCTATTCTATTACCAGCTTTTATAGTTCTAATTGTTTTTGTTTATGAATCAAAAAACAAAAAATTCAAATATGATGCTTTAATTGAAGTTTCAAAAAATGTTAAAGACAGTGAAGAAATAAGTAATCTTTTAAAATCTTTTAAAGAGAAAAAATCAAATAAAGATTTAAGACGAACTGGCTTAGTTACCGTTTTCACAGGAATTGGTCTTGCAGCATTAGATGAATTTGGACTTAGGACTGGAGTACTTTTTGGAGTTGGCTTACTTGTAATGTTTATAGGAATTGGCCAGATGATTGCAGGGTATGTTTATCCGAATCAACCAGACGAAATTACTGATGTAGTGGAGAGTTACGAAAAGAAATAAATTTTGGGAAGGAATCATAAAAATCTGAATAACAATCTTGAAGAGTTAAGAAAATCTGTGGGGATGACCCAGCTAGAGCTTTCAGAAAGCGCAAATGTTTCAAGAAAAAGCATAAATGCTATTGAAAATGGCATTTATGTTCCCTCTACAGTCTTAGCATTAAAAATTGCTAAGACTCTTGGTTGTAAGGTGGAAGATTTATTTAAGCTTCCTATCGATTAAAGATCAAATTTAATTCCCTGAGCTAGAGGAAGATCGTCTGTATA
>VMCO01000169.1 GCA_008081325.1 Flavobacteriaceae bacterium | reverse complement strand
ACCAAATTGAGCCTCAATAGCATCAAAGGTAGTTCTATCTTCCCATGCCATTTCTATGATTCTATCAATATCTGTGCCATTAAAATTTTTCAATTTATATGTAATTATTTTGTTTGTTAAAGTTGTATTTATGATCTAATATTTTTTTAAAAAATAAAAGGTTTTGTTTATGATTTAATTTATTGCTGTACTTGATAAAATTACCGTCTGAATGTATCGAAAAAGTTGGAGATTTGTATATAACTAATTTATAAAATGGTATTACCCAGGTGAATCTTTTTTGTCCATCAACAACATAAACAATAATTCCTTTGTCTCTAAGCTCAACATTTGAGTATATTAAATCGGTTTTTTGTTGAATCAATTTTTTAAAATTTACACCTAAATCTTCGACAATTAGTCTTTTAGATCCAATACCACCAAGTCTAATTGACTTTATTAAATTATACTTTTTTCCAACTAAATTGTTTGTCTCAATCTCTTTTTCGATGTCGTTATATGTTGAGTTGTAAATCATAATAAATTTGATAAATATGTTTCTGAAATTTCAAGATGAGATTTAAGTTTTTGTTTATCCATTTTATTTAGCGTTCTTACCATCATAGATAATCTTGGATTTGATTTAAAAAAAGATTGATTTTTAAATATAAATCTCCAGTATAATCCATCCCAAATTTTCTGCCAATCACCCTTTTTGTAATCACTCATTTTCATAATATAGTTACTGCTACTTATGTAGGGTTTTGTAGACATTAAACCTCCATCAGCAAATTGACTCATTCCATAAACATTTGGAACCATAACCCAATCATATGAATCGATAAAAAACTCCATAAACCACTTGTATACTTCGTCAGGGTGTATTTCACACAAAAACATAAAATTTCCTATCACCATTAATCTTTCTATGTGATGTAAATAAGCGTTATTATTAGCTTTAATTATGCAATCATCGACAGGTTTAATTCCTGTTTTGGCACTGTAAAAGGCATCAGGCATTTTCTTATTGAAACCCCAATAATTTCTGGTTCTTTCAATGCTTCCTTTAGCTATGTAAATACCTCTAATAAACTCTCTCCATCCGATAATTTGTCTTATAATTCCCTCAAATGAATTGATCGGAATATTTTTTTCAACTCCAAATTTATTTAGCTTATCTACCACAAATTCAGGAGTTAGTAAACCAGAATTAATCAAAGGAGATAGTAGGCTATGATTGAGTATAGTTTCTTTCTCAACAATAGCATCTTCATAATCACCAAATTCGACAAACCTTTCATTTAGAAAATCATTAAACCACTCTTTTGCGGATATAAAATCTGTTGGGTAAGTTATAGTGCTTTCTATAACACCATAGTTTTCAGAGAAATATGTGTTTATGTAATTAATCCCTTCTTCTTTAATTTTTTTTTCCTCTTTTGGATATTTAATTACTGGAGGAGTTTTAGATTTTGGATATTTTTTTCTGTTTTCATCATCATAGGTCCATTTTTCTCCTTTAGGGTTGTCTCCAATCATTAAAATATTCATTTTTTTCCTCTGTGATTTATAAAAACTTGTTTGGAAATATTTCTTTTTTGTAGGACTAAAGAAGATTTGATTTTCTGATTCGGTATTTAAGAATTGTAAAGATTCAATTCGATTTAGTTTTATAGAATTACATTTATTAGTAATTCTTTTACTAAGCCAATTATCACATGGATCTATATAGTTTATCTGTTTTACATTATTTGTTAAAAGTTTTTCTAAAAGAACCCCTATATCTGAGTTTTTATCAAATGAATCGATATATTCTAACTCATCAAAGTATTTAGCACAATAATCATAATATTTTTTCATACTTACTCTATGAAAAAATATCTTTTTTTTGTGAAATTTGTATTGTTTGAAGAAAAGGTGTTCTTCAATTAAGTAAGTCTTAACATTGTAGTCGAATAGGGGAGAGTTTTCAAAAAGTTGATTAGGAAATATTAAGTTTACTTCTTCCAATTTTACTGCATTTTTTACTACAATAAATCACATTATCCCAATCTTTTTTCCACTTTTTCCTCCATTTAAAAGGAAATTTACAAACTGGACATATTTTCTCGGGTAAATAAGTTTTTTTCAACTTTTGTTAGGTTTCTGGTATCCTTTTCTAATATTTCTTTTAGGGAATGAGTATCCATCACAACCACTGACTGTCGCAATATTTGCTTTATTTAGGTTTAAAAACCCATCCTTTGAAATTAGATTATCATCAACATTTAATTCAACAATTTTACCCACAATTAACCGTGACTTATTGTAATTGATTTTAATCTCTTCTACAAACTTCATTCCAATCTTAATTGATGATGATTTTACATATGGAGCTGGAAAACCATTAATATTTTCCGAAGTAATTTTTGTTATATCAAACTCTGAAATTTCTCTTTCATATTTTGCAGATGTATGATGTGCACTATCTGCAAATTCTTCTTGTATTGAATTAATTGTATAAAACGAGTTTTGTTTGATATTTAAATACGTATGTCTTGGTACAATCTCTGTCGGTCTTAGAAAAAATCCAAGTAAAGGAGGGTTTGATCCCAGATGCGTGATCGAACTAAATACAGCTAAATTATTGATACCTTCATCAGACACAGAACCAATCAAATTAGCAGACTTATATCCAGAACAGGAATTTATGAGGTTAATTCTATATACTTTTTCAAGATTTTCAATTTGTTCCTCGTCAAAATGCATTTATTTGAATATTTTTTTATACAAATAAGATGCAAGAACCGAACCAGTAATACCGGTAATCAAAAAATAAACAAAAAAATCACTGGAAGATACATTGTCACCTATAACCTGAGGGTCAATAAAACTCATTAGAGAGGGGCCAAAACTTACAGCAGGATTTAAAACAGCTCCTGAAATATCACCAACCGAAAAAGCCCCAGCAGTAACCGTTAGACCTATAGCTAACCCATAAAACTGATTTCCTTTTAAATCTTTATTAAGCGCAACATTTAGTATTACAAAAACCAGCAAAAATGTAAATAAAATTTCAGCAACAAAAAAACTTTGTATTTCAGTAGTTTTGGATACTACTGAGAATGAATCTTGTCCTAGTTCTGTAAGTATAAACACTGCAATAACTGAACCGATTAACTGACTTGCAACATATTTTCCAGACTCCTTAATATCAATTTGATCGTTTATATACATGGCTAGTGTAACTGCAGGATTATAATGTGCTCCTGAAATGTGAGCTCCCATGTAAACTAAAACCGCCAATCCTAGTCCAATTGCTATTGGATTTCCTGTTAATCCGATAATAAGTACTAAGAAAAAAGTACCGATAATTTCTGTAATATATTTTTTCATAAATAATTGTTTAAATTTGAAATCTTAATTCGAATATAAAAATTATTTAAAGAACATGAGATCAATTATTTTTACATTATTGCTTTTTACTGGATATTTTGCTTTTTCACAAATTAATACACCAAGGGTGAGTCCTGCTACAAAAGTTGAGCAGATGGTTGGATTAACTGAGTTAAAACTGGAATACAGTAGACCTTCAATGAGAGGTAGAGAGATTTTTGGAAATTTAGTTCCTTTTAATAAAATTTGGAGAACAGGTGCTGATAATAGTACAAAGATAAGTTTTTCAACAGATGTTGTTATAGCTGGACAAATAGTTAATTCAGGAACTTATTCAGTTTTTTCTATTCCAAATCAAAAAGAATGGGATGTAATATTATATTCTGATACTGAAATATGGGGAGTGCCCAGAGATTGGTCCGAAGAAAAAATAGTTTTTAGCTCAAAATTTAGTGTCAATCAAATTGACAAAGCAGTTGAAACATTTACTGTAAGTTTTAACAAATTAACCAATAACGATGTTAGTTTAAATATTTCGTGGGAGAATACTTCTGTTGATATTAAAATTGAGGTGCCAACAAAATCAATGGTCGAAAAGGATATCCAAAAGGTTTTGAATAATAATCCAAAAGCCTCTGATTTTTATGCTGCTGCTGTTTTTTACAGACAGGAGAATATAATGCTAGATAAAGCTCTTGAATGGATGAATAAGGCTATTGAAATGACAGAATCTCCTAAATTTTGGCAATACAGACAACAATCACTAATAATGGCTGCCAATAATAAATACAAGAATGCGGTAGAAGCAGCAAAAAAATCATTAGAATTAGCTACTAAGGCGGATAATCAGGATTATGTAAAAATGAATAAAGAGTCAATCTCAGAATGGTCTAAGAAATTTTAATTTTTTTGATTATCATATTTATAATTGAAGATATCAAAATAACCAAAACACATCCAAAAACATTTAGCCAAAGAAAAGGCATCCATTCATAAAACCAAGCAATAATTATTATTGCTTGTGTTATTATTGCGCCAGAGAAAACAGCATTTGATTTTATTTTTTTAAAAAAGAACGCTATTAAAAAAATCCCTAATACATTTCCGTAAAATATTGATCCAATAATATTTACAAGCTGAATTAAATTATCTGCCAAGTAAGCAACACAAGCAATGGCTATGGCACATAAACCCCAAAATAAAGTCATAAGTTTTGTGTAGTAGACTATATTTTCGTCTGTTATTCTTTTAAAATTTCTTTTTAAAATATCAACTGATGTTGTTGTTGCAAGTGCGTTAATTTCACTTGAAGTGGATGACATGGCTGCACTTAATATTACAGCTAAAAGTAAACCAATTAATCCCTTGGGTAAGTTCTCAAGTATAAAATTTATAAAGACGTAATCTTTATCATTTGTTTCAACTTTTTCTTGCTTAAAATCAGAGGCTTTTTCAATCAATATTTTAGCTCTTTCTCTTAAATTTTTTTCTTCGTTTGAAAGATGATCAATTTTATTTTTTAGCTCGAGATTTTCAGTGATTAAAAACTCGTTTAAAATCAATGTTTTTTCTTCAAAATTATTTTTTAAATTTTCTTCCAACTCAATATATTCATCTTGAAAAGAAGTGTCAGAAACTACTTTTGCAGCTTGAGGATTAAAATTTAACGGTGAGGGATTATATTGATAAAACACAAATACCATAACACCAATAAAAAGAATAAAAAACTGCATAGGAATTTTGAATACACCGTTAAATAGCATACCAAGTTGCATCTCTTTTAATGATTTTCCTGAAAGATATCTTTGAACTTGACTTTGATCTGTTCCGAAATAAGACATCATCAAGAAAGTACCTCCTAAAATTCCACTCCATACAGTGTATCTATTCTCCAAATCAAACGAAAAATTTAAAACTTCCATTTTTGAATTTACCGATGCAATCTTTATTGCATTACTAAAGTTTATGTTTTCTGGAAGTAAATTTAATATTGTAAACAAAACAATCACTAAGCCGATTAAAATTATAGCCATCTGATATTTTTGTGTGTAATTTACTGCTTTAGTTCCTCCAGAAACCGTATAAATAATAACCAATGCACCTATAATAATATTTAGTGTTAGAAGATCCCAGCCAAGTACTGTAGATAGAATTATAGATGGAGCAAAAATTGTAATCCCAGCAGAAAGGCTTCTTTGTATTAAAAAAAGAGTTGCAGTTAATGACCTGGTTTTTAAATCAAAACGAGTTTCTAAAAACTCATATGCTGTATATACTTTTAGTTTGTGATAAATTGGTATGAATACAGTACATACAACAATAATTGCAATAGGTAGACCAAAATAAAATTGAACAAATCCCAAACCGTCATTGAAAGCTTGTCCAGGCGTAGATAAAAAAGTAATAGCACTTGCCTGAGTAGCCATGACAGATAGCCCAATTGTCCACCATTTAGCATTACTTCCTGCTTTAATATAATCTTTTGCTGTTTTGGCACCACTTGTTTTTATTGTACCATAAACAACGATTACTAGAAGGGTAAAAATTAAAACAAACCAATCTAAGTTTTGCATAACTAAAATCTATTGGTTATGTATAAAAAAA
>VMCO01000186.1 GCA_008081325.1 Flavobacteriaceae bacterium | reverse complement strand
TTTTTTCATTTTATTTGTTAGCTGTGCTTAGAGAGGTGGCCGAGTGGTCGAAGGCGCACGCCTGGAAAGTGTGTATACACCAAAAGTGTATCGAGGGTTCGAATCCCTTCCTCTCTGCAGATTATGTAATTTATGTGATATATTTTTATATCTTTAACACACTAAAATATTAAACAAAAAAAAGATGAAAAGATTATTTAGTTTATTGGCAATATTATCGTTAATATTTGTACAATCAATTCAAGCATTTCCTATTCAAGATGAAATGGAAATGATGGAACAGGATTCAGTTCAAACAACTGACGTGGTTGAAATGGAAGAACCTGTAATGGAAGAACCTGTAGAAGAAGAACAATTAAACTTTCACCAGGAACTTAAAAAGAGATTTATTGAAGGTGGACCTGGTTTCATGGGAATTGTTTTACTATGTTTAATTCTTGGTTTAGCTATTGCTATTGAGAGAATCATATACCTTAACTTATCTACAACAACAGATTCTAGCAAACTTACAAGTGATGTTGAAGCTGCTATGAAATCAGGAGGAGTTAAAGCTGCTATGGAAGTTTGTAGAAATACACCTGGACCTGTTGCATCAATTTTCTATCAAGGTTTAGACAGATCTAGTGAAGGAATTGAATCAGCTGAAAAAGCAGTAATTGCATACGGCGGTGTGCAAATGGGACAATTAGAAAAAAATGTTTCTTGGATATCTTTATTTATTGCCTTAGCACCAATGCTTGGTTTCATGGGTACTGTAATTGGTATGATTCAAGCATTTGATAAAATTGAAGCTGCCGGTGATATGCAGCCATCTCTTGTTGCAGGAGGTATTAAAGTTGCACTTTTAACTACAGTATTTGGATTAATTGTAGCGATTATACTTCAGATTTTCTATAATTATATAATTGCTAAAATTGATAGCATTGTAAATGATATGGAAAACGCTTCTATTGATCTAATGGACATATTAGTAAATAACAAGAAATAAATATGAACTATAATATACTTAAATACACAGCTTTAGGATTATCTGTACTGGGTATTCTTTTTGTTCTAATCATTCTTTCTGATAACCTTTTTGGAATTGATATGATTTTATACAATGCATATGTTGTTCTTTTCATCATAGTTTCATCTGTATTGTATTTCGGAATAAAAAATATGGTTGGCAATAAGTCAAGCCTTATGAGTACCTTAAAGGGAATCGGTTCATTTTTAGGTTTATTTCTTGTATGCTTTTTATTAGCATCAGGGGAAGAAACCTTAATGAGAGAAGGAAAAATATTATCAGCGAATAGCTCAAAACTTATAGGAGCAGCATTATTTATGTTTTATTCATTGATAATTATTGCAAGTGGATCAATGTTGTTTTTTGGATTTAAAAACAGAAAATAAATAATTATGGCTAGAAGATCATCACCTGAAGTTAATGCAGGATCAATGGCAGATATTGCCTTTCTGTTATTAATTTTTTTCTTAGTTACTACGACAATTGAGACTGATTCTGGAATTAGCAGAAAGTTACCACCAATGGAAGAGTCTGAGGAAGACGTAGTTATCAAACAAAAAAATATTTTCACTGTTTTATTGAACGGTAAGGATCAACTTTTGGTAGAGGATGAATTAATGGAATTAGAAGATCTTAGACAGTCAGCAATTGAATTTTTAGATAATGGTGGTGGAACTGGAGATGATGCTTGTAGTTACTGTAAGGGGAAAAAGGATCCGTCATCATCAGATAATCCAGACAAGGCAATTATTTCATTAAAAAATGAAAGAGAAACATCTTATGCAACATATATTTCTGTTCAAAATGAATTAGTAGCTGCTTATACGCATCTTAGAAATATCAGAGCTCAGGAGTTATACGGTGAGAGCTATTCTGAAATGATGAAAAATTATAAGGATGTTAATTGGCCTGGTAATAAAGGAAAGCTAAAAGAAAATATTAATAGATTAAGGAAAGAATATCCGCAAAAACTTTCTGAAGTACAATAAAATATTATTAACGGTATGTCAAAATTTAATAAAAAGAAAAAAGGAGATTTACCTGCTGTAAACACAGCTTCTCTTCCTGATATTGTTTTTATGCTTCTATTCTTTTTTATGGTAGCCACTGTAATGAGAGATAATGAATTAAAAATTAAAAATGAATTACCTGCAGCTAATGAAGTAGAAAAACTTGATAAAAAAGAGTTAGTAATGTATATCTATGCAGGTAAGCCAAATTTTGGCTACCAATCAAAGTTCGGTACTGAAGCGAGGCTACAGTTAAATGATAAATTTTCTGAGGTTTCGGACATTCCTGCATTTATTTATGCTGAAAGAGAATCTAAGAGAGAAGAATTAAGACCTTTTTTAACTACGGCACTAAAAGTAGATAAAGAAACAAATATGGGTATTGTTGGTGATATTAAGCAGGAGCTCAGAAAGGTTAATGCTTTAAAGATTAACTATACTACTAGAATTGGTGATGTTTCTTTGAATAAGCAATAAGAAATTAAATTTCTTTTCTTAATCTTGCTACAGGTATATTAAGTTGTTCTCGATACTTAGCAACTGTTCTTCTAGCAATTTTGTAACCCTTTTCTTTAAGAATTTTAACAAGCTTTTCATCAGTTTCAGGTTTTCTTTTATTCTCATTTAAGACAATTTTTTCAAGAATTTTCTTAATCTCTATAGTTGATATTTCTTCACCACTTGTTGTTTTCATAGATTCACTAAAGAACTCTTTTAATAGTTTTGTTCCGTATGGAGTATCTACATATTTGCTGTTAGCCACTCTGGAGATAGTTGAGATATCCATTTCAATTTCGTTTGCAATATCTTTAAGAATCATTGGTTTTATTTTTCTCTCATCACCTGTTAAAAAATATTCCTTTTGATAGTTCATTATTGCTTGCATTGTTATTAATAAGGTCTGTTGTCGTTGTTTTACGGCGTCTATAAACCACTTTGCAGAGTCAAGCTTTTGTTTAATAAATTGAATGGCTTCCTTTTGAGATTTAGATTTATTTTTCTCTAATTTATATCCCTTTAGCATTTCATCATAATCTCTGGATATATTCAAAACAGGACTGTTTCTGTAATTTAAATCAAGTATAAGTTCATTATTCTCAATAGCAATTTTAAAATCTGGAATTACCTGCTCAATTGGCTTACCCCCACCTGAGTATGATCCACCAGGTTTCGGATTAAGCTTTGATACTAAAGAGATAACTTCTTTTAGTTCAATTTCGTCAATTGAATATTTATTCATCAATTTCTCAAAATGTTTTTTTGAAAACTGTTCGAATGAGTTTTCTATAATTTCAATTGCTAAATCAACGTATTTGGTTCTTTTTTTTCTTTTTAACTGAATAATTAAACAGTTCTGCAAATTTAGTGCTCCTACACCTGGAGGATCAAAATCTTGAACTATTTTAAGAATATCATTTAGCTCATCAACTTCGACAAAAATATTTTGTGTAAATGCCAAATCATCAACAATTTCCTCTAACTCTAATCTTATGTATCCAGACTCATCAATACTACCAACAAGAAATTCAGCTATTTTCATTTTTTTTTCGTCAAGACTTATTGGTTTTAACTGACTTAGTAAATGTTGAGTAAAAGATATACCTGACGAAAAAGGAATATTTTTATCTTCAGCCCTTCCAGAATTATTTGAATTTAATTTGTATGAAGGGGTGTCATCATAATTTAAATAATCGTCTATATTAAGATCATCTGAATCTGAAAAATCATCTTGATTATCCTGTTGATTTTCATCCTCAGAATTTTGACCTTGCTCAAGAGCCGGATTTTCTTCAATTTCTCTTTGAATTTTTTGTTCAAAATCTAGTGTAGGAAGTTGAATCAACTTCATTAACTGAATTTGTTGAGGAGATAATTTTTGTGATAATTTTAATTTTAAATATTGTTTCATTTTGATTAAAACTCTGCATTTTGAGGAGTTCTAGGAAATGGAATTACATCACGAATATTTGACATTCCGGTTACAAACATAACAAGTCTTTCAAATCCTAATCCAAATCCAGAATGAACTGCTGAACCAAATTTTCTCAAATCAGTATACCACCACAATTCTTTTTCATCTATCCCCACTTCTTTTATTTTTTCTAATAAAACATCTAGTCTTTCTTCTCTTTGAGAACCACCAACAATTTCACCAATTCCTGGAAATAAAATATCCATAGCCCTAACGGTTTTTCCATCATCGTTTAATCTCATATAAAATGATTTAATCTTTGCAGGATAATTATAGATTATAACAGGACACTTAAATTCTTTTTCTACAAGGTATCTTTCGTGTTCGCTCTGTAGATCTGCCCCCCAATCATTAATTAGATATTTAAATTTTTTCTTTTTGTTTGGTTTACAGTTTCTTAAAATTTCAAAAGCTTCACTGTAAGTAATAATTTTAAAATCATTTTCGATTACAAAGTTTAATTTTTCGATTAAACTAAGCTCATTTCTTTCATTTTGAGGTTTTTGTTTTTCTTCGTCAAGAAGCCTATTTTCTAAAAATTTCAAATCATCAATATTGTTTTTAATGACATAAGACAGAACATATTTTAAAAAATCTTCTGCAAGTTTCATATTACCATTTATATCCATGAATGCGACCTCAGGCTCAATCATCCAAAATTCCGATAAATGCCTAGAAGTATTTGAGTTTTCAGCACGAAAGGTGGGTCCAAATGTATAAACCTTTCCCATTGACATTGCATATGCTTCAGCTTCAAGCTGACCTGAAACAGTTAGATTGGTTTCTTTACCAAAAAAATCTTTATTAAAATCAACTTCACCATTTTCTGATGTTGGAGCATTATTTATGTCTAATGTTGAAACTCTAAATTGTTCACCAGCACCCTCTGCATCACTTGCAGTAATTATTGGAGTATGCACATAATAAAAGCCTTTATTTTTAAAATATTCATGAATAGCAAAAGATAAATTTGATCTTAATCTCATTACTGCGCTAAAAGTATTTGTTCGTGTTCTAAGATGAGCGTTCTGTCTAAGAAACTCAAAAGAATGTTTTTTAGGTTGAATTGGATATACTTCAGGATCTGATTCTCCTAAAATTATACATTGATTAACTTTTAGTTCAATATTTTGTTGAGAACCTTGACTACTAATTATCGAGCCACTTACATTTATTGTAGCTCCAGTTGTAATTTTTTTTAAAATTTCTTGATCAATATTTTCAAAATCAATTACACACTGAAGGTTATTAAGACATGAGCCATCATTTAGTGCAATAAATCGATTAGCTCTAAATGTTTTTACCCACCCTGAAATAGTTACTTCTTTATTTAAAAACTTGTCAGAATCTAAAATGTCATTTATCGAAACTTCATTCATTTCAAATTATTTATTCAAATATATGTCTTTGAAAGTTAATATTATAATTCCTCTTGATCTGAGAGAATCTTTATTTTAGGTTCCTTTAATACTTTCTCATTTGCAATAGACCTTTCTAGTGACAAAAGCAATGAGGGTAATAACAATAGATTAGATAGCATTGCTAGCAGAAGTGTGCCAGAAACTAAAGCTCCTAACGCAACTGTACCTCCAAAATTGGAAACAATAAAAACTGAGAAACCAAAGAATAATACAATTGAAGTATAAAACATGCTCAACCCAGTTTCTTTAACCGAATTATATACAGATTTTTTTATTTGCCATTTATTATCTTGAAGTTCTTGTCTGTATTTTGCTAAAAAATGAATTGTGTCATCAACAGAGATACCAAATGCAATACTGAATATTAGTATTGTTGAAGGTTTGATTGGAATACCAATAAAGCCCATTAAACCAGCGGTAATTAGTAGTGGTAATAAGTTTGGAATTAAAGAAATAATAATCATTCTAAAATTTCTAAATAAGTACGCCATAAATAAAGAAATAAGAAAGATTGCAAGCCCAAGTGACCAGACTAAATTATCTACTAAAAAATA
>VMCO01000117.1 GCA_008081325.1 Flavobacteriaceae bacterium | reverse complement strand
ATTAGCGAATTCTTACCTAGCACAAGCTTTTATAAACACACAGCAAATTGATAGTGCAACATACTACCTGAAAAAGTCAAATATCCAGTTTAAAAATATAAAGAAAAACCCCCGGAATACGTTTTTACTAGCACAGCTTTATCAAGAGTTAAAGGTTAAAGACACAGCATCTGACCTATATACTCAAATTATAGATCTACACAGAAAGACACCAAGAAAATTTTACGTTCAGTCTTATATTAACAGATCTGTTATTTCAGATTCAATAGACAACTCTATTTTAGAATTAACAGAGCTTTCAGAGAACTTTGAAAACAATAATTTCCTAGATATTATTTATTATCAAACCGCAATATTGAATTTGAAAAAAAAGAATTTAAATAAAACCCTTGAAGATTCACTTAAACTATATGATTCGTTAGCTGTACACTATTTTAATAAATCTTTGAGGTCAGGCTCCGACGATGAAGTGCTTATTGCAAAAAATTATAATGAATTAGCGTAATTAAACTTTTTAAATAAAGAGTATTTAAAGGCGGGTTTGTATTACGATAGTACGTTAAGTAAACTTAACAACAAATCCAGAGAGTTTAGAAAAATCAAAAAGAAGAGAGAAAATTTAGATGATTTAATTTTCTATGAGACATCAATAATTGAAATGGACAGTATTATCAATCTTGTTAATATGTCTGATGAAAATAGAATAGATTTTTTTACCGCTTACATTGCTAACCTCAAAGAGGAGATGAAGAAGTCTGAGAAAAAAAATAACAACTTAGGATCATCTAACTCTGTAAATTCTTCAATAGATTCAGAATCTGCCTTATTCTATTTCTACAACTCTACTGCGGTTGCATACGGTAAAAATGATTTTAAAAACAGGTGGGGAGACAGAAGGCTTGAAGACAACTGGAGATGGTCAGTTACTAAAGCTAGAGTTGAAAAGAACAATACTCAAAACAAAGAAACTTTATTAAACCAAGACAGCATTTTTTCCGTCGACTATTATATTGGATTAATTCCCAATGACAACGTCAAAATAGATAGTTTGAACGAAAAAAGAAATGATGCATATTTTAGATTAGGATCTATTTACAAAGATCAATTCGAAGAATTTCAGATTTCAAATGACAGACTTTTTGAGCTTTTAGAAAATAACCCCTCAGAAAACCTAATCCCACCAACTAAATATTTTATTTACAAGAATTTTCTGTCACTAAATACTCCTTCAAAAGCTAAAGAATTCAAAGAGGATATTATTTTAAATCATGGAAATTCAAAGTATGCCCAAATTTTATTAGATCCCAATGCAGCTTCAAAAGAGAAGCAAAACTCAAGCGAAATTTATCAAAATTTATATTTGGACTTTAACAATCAAAGGTATTCTGAAGTAATAGAAAAATGTGATCGATATATTTTAGATTTTAACGGAGAACCAATAGTGACAAAGTTTGAGTTTTTAAAGGCATTAGCAATTGCAAGGGTATATGGATTTAAAGAATACAAAAAAGCCCTATCCTTTATTAAATTAAATTACTCAAGTACCTCTGAAGGAAAAGAAGCTGAAAGAATTTTAGATGAGGTTTTACCACTGGTTAAAAACGACAAATTTGTAAGCAAAAACTTGTCTAACAATTATAAGATAGTTTATAAATTTGATTCATCCTCTAGCAGCATTAATAAGCAGACAAATGAACTTAAAAAATATATTGACAATGTAGATTACTTGGATTTAACTGTTTCTGAAGATTTTTACAATAATATTATTACATTTGTTGTAGTTCATGGACTAAAGAGCTATGATGGCAGCTTGGGATTGGCTGAAAGACTTGAAAACTCCATTGACATTCAGGCAAAATCGTTTTTTGTAATTTCAACTGAAAATTATAAAACGATTCAAATTCATAAAAATTTAGATAAGTTTGAAAAATAAATAGTTTATTATGAGTAATACAAATCAACAAAATATGATTACCCAAGGAACAACATTAGTGGGTGATATTTTTAGCGAGGGGGATTTTAGAATCGAAGGTAACATAAAAGGAAACATCAAAACATCCGGGAAAATAGTAGTTGGCAAGACAGGTGTAATTAATGGAAGTCTTGAAGGCGAAAATGCTGATTTTGAAGGTGGTTTCGCTGGAAAACTAAAACTTTCCGGAACACTTACCTTGAGATCTTCTGCTTACATTGAAGGGGAAGTGGAGATTTCCAAACTCTCTGTCGAACCAGGCGCTACTTTCAACGCTACTTGTTCAATGAAAGGTGGGGTAAAAGAATTAAATAATAGTGAAGAAAAAGCTACCTCTGAAAAAAAGGAAAAGTCAGCATAGTTTTATAATTTACTCTCAACTAGCTTTTCAAATGCTTGTTGTAATCGGAGGAGGAATATATTTAGGAATCACACTTGACACCTATTATAACAGTTCAAAAAACATTTTCACTATTATTTTTTCACTTCTGTCAATTTCTCTGTCAATTTATTACACAATAAGCCAAGTCACAAAAAAATGATTAGCATTAATTTTCGAGGATTAGATTTTATTCTGCTTTCTTTTCTGACTGCTGTTTTGTATTGTATTCACTTAAACATACAGACTTCATTTTTTTTGTTTGATAAAATTCCACTAAAGGCTATATATTTATTTAACTACTTTTCAGTAGTTCTATTTTTGATCAGCTCAAAGCTAAATTTCAACTATAATTTTACCAATCCATTAACTTTTTTTATTCTGTTAACTTTAATAAAAATGCTTGCAACAATTGTGTTTTTTATTTATTATAGCAATGATGATTCTTATGATATTAACTTAGTTGTTTATAATTTTTTCCCTGTATATTTTTTGTTGTTATCGTTTGAGGTCATTTGCTTAAAAAAATCGTTAAATAATATTTAAAACTTCTTGTTTTATTTTGTTTGAAATTTACTTTTATGTGCTTACATTTGCAACCATATTAATTAGAAGAAATTTTAGCAAAAATGCTTTCAAGATTTTCAGGGATTTTAACCTTAATTTTTTTCACACTTTTTTCTGCAAATATTTTTGCTATTCCAGCCGGAAGTTCTGATGATTCCAAAGAGTTTGATGTAAATGAAATGATTATGCATCACATTAAAGATGCACATGAATTTCACATTATGGATATTGATGGTCATGCGATTTCATTTCCCTTGCCTATTATACTTTGGACTGACAATGGACTTGTAACTTTTCTTTCTTCAGAATTCAATCATGATGATTCCGGTAAAATCATTGTTAAAAGAAAGGGCCAAGAATTTGTAAAATATCATGAGAAGATTTTTTACGCAAAAAATACTGGTGGAGACAAATATGTTTCTTATGATGAAGCTGGAAATGTAGTTAACAAAAAACCACTTGATTTATCAATCACAAAGATGGTTTTTTCAATGTTTTTATCAATGCTTCTTTTAGTGTTGATTTTTGTTGCCACAGCTAAAACATATTCCAAATCTAGAAAAGGGGAGCCAACAGGTCTTGGTAAATTCACTGAACCATTAATTCTTTTTATAAAAGACGAGGTAGCCTTACCAATGATAGGTGAAAAAAATTATCAGAAATACATGCCGTTTTTACTAACATTATTTTTCTTCATATGGATAAATAATGTAATGGGCTTGATTCCTTTTTTCCCTTTTAGTGCTAATTTAAGCGGTAACATTGCATTTACTTTTGTATTAGCTGCAATAACATTTGTCATAACTACAATAGTAGCCAATAAGGATTACTGGAAACATATTTTTTGGATGCCTGGCATCCCTGTCCCCATGAAATTATTTCTAGCTCCAATTGAGTTTTTAGGAATTTTCATAAAACCAATCTCTCTAATGATAAGATTGTTTGCAAATATTTCAGCGGGACATATTATAATATTAAGCCTAATATCACTGATTTTCATTTTTAAAAGTTTATGGTTAGCTCCGGCGTCATTATTCTTTTCAGTATTTATCAGTCTTATTGAGGTTTTAGTTGTTGCCATACAGGCATATATTTTTACAATGTTGTCTGCCTTATATATAGGTAGTGCAATTGAAGAACACGAACATTAATTTTAAATTTTTATAAACATGAGTTTAATTATTTTTTTACAAGAAACATTAGTTGATTACGGAGCTTTTGCTGCTATTGGTGCAGGTTTAGCTGCTATTGGTGCAGGTATCGGTATTGGTAAAATTGGAGGATCAGCTATGGAAGCTATGGCAAGACAGCCAGAAATGCAAGGAAAGTTACAAGGATCTGCAATTGTATTAATTGCTTTCGTTGAGGCAGTTGCATTATTTGCAGTAGTAGTATCACTTATCAAGTAGATACATATAATTTTTTATAATTAATTAATATGGATTTAGTAACCCCAGACATTGGTCTTATTTTTTGGACAACTGTTTCATTTGCTATACTATATTTCATTCTTGCAAAATTTGCATGGAAGCCAATTTTAGGTGCAGTAAATGAAAGAGAAAAATCAATAAATGATGCTCTTTCAGCTGCAGAAAAAGCAAAAGAAGAAATGGTAAATCTAAAAGCTGATAACGAAAAGATTCTAAATGAAGCTAAGCTTGAGAGAGAGTCTTTACTTAAAGAAGCCAGAGAGATAAAATCAAAAATTATCGCTGATGCTGAAAGCGAGGCAACAGAAAAAGCGAACAAGCTTATTGAATCTGCTAAAACTGCTATTGAAAATGAAAAATCTGCAGCGATGAAAGAATTGCAAAACACGGTTGTTGATTTATCTCTTAATATAGCTGAAAAACTGCTTTCAAAGGAACTTGATAATAAAGACAAACAACTAGAAAACATTCAAGAAATTCTAGACAAAACCAAACTTAATTAATGCAATCTAGGGCAGCCATAAGATACGCTAAAGCAATGTATGATATTGCTAATGAAGAAAGCTCTGTAAATGAAGTTTACAAAGACATGACCTTCATTAATGAATTAAATAGCAGCTCACCAGATTTCAAAAATTTATTATCGAATTCTCAAATCAATTATCAGGATAAGAAAAAAGCAATTTTATCTTTAACAAAATCGGGAAACGCCATTACCGAAAAGCTTATTGATTTATTAATCCATAACAAAAGGGTTACAATTATTGGCGATATTGCAATTAGTTTTACACAACTTTACAACAAGCATAACAATATTAAAGAAGCAACTGTCATAACTGCTTCACCAATTAATAAAGAATTAGAATCAGACATCTTATCTAAGATTAATATGTCTGATGCTAAATCAATTAGCTTAACGAATGTTGTTGATCCTAGTATTATAGGTGGCTTTATTATTCGATATGATGGTAAAGAATATAATGCTAGTGTAAAACAAAACTTAAATAACTTAAAAAAAGAACTTACAAATTAAAGACTATGGCCGAAGTAAATCCAGCTGAGATTTCAGCTATCTTAAAAAAACAACTTAAAGATTTTGACTCTACCTCATCTCTTGATGAAATTGGGAGTGTTCTTACGGTTGGTGATGGAATCGCAAGAGCATATGGACTATCAAATGCTCAATATGGTGAATTAGTAGAGTTTTCTAATGGTACTCAAGGAATTGTTCTGAATTTAGAAGAAGACAATGTTGGTATTGTACTACTTGGATCTTCAACAGACATCAAGGAGGGCGACACAGTTAAGAGAACATCTAGAATTGCATCTGTTAAAGTAGGTGAAGGTATTGTTGGTAGGGTTGTTGATACACTAGGAAATCCGATTGACGGAAAAGGTGAATTAAAGGGAGATTTATATGAGATGCCCTTGGAAAGAAAAGCTCCTGGAGTAATATTTAGACAACCTGTAAATGAACCTTTACAAACTGGTATTAAATCTGTTGACGCAATGATTCCTATTGGTAGAGGTCAAAGAGAGCTTGTAATTGGTGATAGGCAAACAGGAAAAACAACAGTTTGTATTGATACAATTCTAAATCAAAAAGAGTTTTATGACGCAGGCGAGCCAGTATACTGGAGATATGTTGCGGTTGGTCAGAAGGCAGCAACTGTTGCAGGAATTGCAAAA
>VMCO01000163.1 GCA_008081325.1 Flavobacteriaceae bacterium | reverse complement strand
TATTAGGGCTGCATTTAAAGCTGTTGATAATAATAAGCAGGTAGCCGTTTTAGTACCAACAACCATTTTAGCATTTCAGCATTTTAAGACATTTTCGTCAAGACTAAATCAATTGCCAGTTAGTGTTGATTATTTAAATAGATTTAAAACTAACAAAGAAAAATCATTAATAATTGAAAGGCTAAAAAAGGGAAAAATTGATATAATTATCGGAACTCATCAACTTGTTAATGATAAGATTAATTATAGAGATTTAGGATTGTTAATAATAGATGAGGAGCAAAAATTTGGTGTAGCAGTTAAGGATAAATTAAAATCAATAAGAAAAAATGTTGATGTCCTAACCTTATCTGCAACTCCAATTCCTAGAACTTTGCAATTTAGCTTAATGGCAGCTAGAGATTTGTCTTTAATTACAACACCGCCTCCCAATAGACATCCTATCGAAACATCTGTAATTAGATTTGAAACAAATATAATTTCTCAATCGATTAGATATGAAATTGAAAGAGGTGGGCAAGTTTTTTTCGTTAATAACAAAATTCAAAATATTGAAGAAATTTCTAATTTAATTCAAAACTTGGTTCCAGAGTCACGTATTGCTGTTGCACACGGAAGGTTAAATGGAAAAACATTAGAATCATTGATGATAAAATTTATTAATAAAGAATTTGATGTACTTGTTAGCACAACAATTATCGAAAGTGGTCTGGATGTTCCAAATGCAAATACCATTTTTATAAATAATGCTAATCACTTTGGTCTAAGTGATTTACATCAAATGAGAGGTCGTGTTGGAAGGAGTAATAAAAAAGCATTTTGCTATTTGATAACCCCTGAGTACTCAAATATGACCGATGAAGCAAAAAAGAGAATTACTGCATTAGATTATTATTCGGAGTTAGGCAGTGGTTTCAACATTGCAATGAAAGATTTAGAAATCAGGGGCGCAGGTGATTTATTAGGTGGTGAGCAAAGTGGATTTATCAATGAGATGGGCTTTGAGACTTATCAGAAAATCCTAGACGAAGCAATAAACGAATTAAAAGAAAATGATTTTAAAAAACTTGATTTAGAAAAAAACAAATTTTCTAAAAAAGTGAATTTGATTTTTGAAACGGATCTTGAACTTATGTTCCCAAATGATTTTATCAATTCTAGTAGTGAAAGACTAAACCTCTACACTAAACTTAATAAGATAGCTCAACTAGATGAATTAAATTTATTTAAATCTGAGCTAATCGATAGGTTTGGCGCCCCTCCTAATATTGTCGATGAATTACTTAGAAGTATAGAGTTAAGGTGGCTTTCTGCTGAATTAGGATTTGACAAAATTATATTGAAAAAAAATATATTTATTGGTTATATAAAGGATTTTGCCTCAGATAAACAAAAGAAAAATCTTGATAAGATATTTCGATATTCTACTATTAATCAAAACTCGATTTCTTTTTCGCAAAAAAAATTAACTGATGGTGAAAAATTCATAGTAAAAATTAAAAATGTAGATTCAATTTCTAAAGCAATTGAAGTAATAAGTGAAATTTCAAATTAATCAGAAAATACGATAGAGGCTTTTTCTTTTGTAACATTTAGCTCTATTTCTCGACCAAGAATCATAGGGTGGTTTTTTTGTCCATGTCCAGCTGGAAAATTAAAAACGACAGGTATTTGATATTCTTCTACAATATCAATTATTAATTCCTTTAAGTTCCTACCAAAAGGTGTGGTATTTTTTCTTAAGTCTGTAAAGTCACCAACAATTAACCCATTTAAATTGTCAAAATATCCGGCTCTTTTAAGAGAGTATAGCATTCTATCAATGTGATAAAGGTATTCTCCCAAATCTTCTATGAATAAAATTTTTCCTTCGGTATTTATTGACGATTTTGAGCCTAATAAACAATGCAAAAGCGTAAGATTTCCGCCTACCAATTGACCGCTAGCTACTCCTTCAATATTATAATTATTTCCCTTAATTTGGTATGAAAGACTCTTACCAAATAAAGTCTCTTTAAGTAATTTTACCGACTCGTCTTTATAAATGTCTAATTCATCTAAACTCTTGCACATTAAGCCATGTATAGATTCACTTTTTTGAATATGTATATCGTTATGAATTGCGGTTATATCAGAATAACCTATAATCCATTTTGGATTAATTTTATATTTTTCAAAGTTTAAATTATCGATAACCCTCATGGCTCCATAACCTCCTCTTGCACACCATATAGCTTTTATAGACTTATCATCTAATGCAGTCTGAAAATCATATGATCTTTCTTGATCATTCCCTGCAAAATGTCCATTATCTTTAAAAGTGTTTTGTCCAAGTACTACATTTAGACCCCAATAATTCAATAATTCTTTAGCTTTATTAATGTAGTTGTCATAGTTCTTTAAAACTCCTGACGGTGCTACAATAGCCACAGTATCTCCAATGGTTAAATATTCAGGTTTTATCAATTTGCTATTTGAGGTTGTTTGCGATGATAATTTAAAAGAAAAAGTTGTTAGTAGTATTAAAAAAATTATACCAAATTTTAACTTCATAAATACTAATTATTAAATTAATAAGAAGTCATATTTTACTTCATATTTATAATCATAAATGATTACTTTTACTAATATAAAAAATATTCTTGAGTAAAACTTATACTATTACTGCAGCTTTACCTTACACAAATGGCCCGATTCATATTGGTCATTTATCAGGAGTTTATGTTCCGGCTGATATTTATGCTAGGTACTTGAGAATTATGGGAAATGATGTAATCTATATTTGTGGTAGTGATGAACATGGAGTGCCGATAACTATAAAAGCAAAAAAAGAAAAGAAAACCCCTCAAGAGATTGTTGATAGATATCACATGAATATTAAAAAATCCTTTTCTGATTTTGGAATTTCTTTTGACAACTACTCAAGAACATCTTCAAAGATCCATCATGAAACTGCGTCTACATTCTTTTTAAAATTATTACAAAATAATTCTTTTAAAGAATTAACATCTGAACAATTCTATGATGAAATAGAAGAACAATTTTTACCTGACAGATTTTTAATTGGCACGTGTCCAAAGTGTGGTTTTGAAGAGTCTTACGGAGATCAGTGTGAGAAATGTGGTACTAGCCATAATTCCAGTGATTTGATTAATCCTAAATCATCAATTACAGGAAATAAGCCATCTTTAAAATCTACCAAACATTGGTATTTGAAACTTGATGAATTTCAGGCATTCCTAGAAAAATGGATTTTAGAAGATAATAAAGGATTATGGAAATCAAATGTGTATGGACAATGTAAATCTTGGTTAGAAGATGGGTTAAAACCAAGAGCAGTTACAAGAGATTTGAATTGGGGAGTTCCCGTTCCTGTTAAAGATTCAGATGGAAAGGTTTTATATGTTTGGTTTGACGCCCCAATTGGTTATATTTCCTCAACAAAAGAATGGGCTAACAATAACAACCAGAATTGGGAAAAATATTGGAAAGACGACAAAACTGAGTTAATTCATTTTATTGGAAAAGATAATATAGTTTTTCATTGTATTATTTTTCCTTCTATGTTAAAAGCTCATGGAGATTTTATTATTCCAAAAAATGTTCCAGCAAATGAATTTTTAAATTTAGAAGGTTCAAAAATTTCAACCTCAAAAAATTGGGCTGTTTGGTTGCCAGAATTTTTAAAAGATTTTCCCGGAAAACAGGATGTTTTAAGATATGTTCTTACGATAAATGCTCCAGAAAATAAAGACAATGATTTTACCTGGAAAGATTTTCAAAATAGAAATAACGGTGAGTTAGTTGCAATATTAGGGAACTTTATTAACCGAGTAGTGGTATTAACAAAAAAATATTATGAGTCTTTAGTACCGTCTAAAAATGAATTGAATGATGCAGATAAAGTAGTTTTAACGCGAGTCAATCAGTCAATCGATAAAATAGAAAATTTACTGGGTAATTTTAAATTTAGAGATGGGTGTTCTGAATTTATGAATATAGCCAGAATCGGAAATAAATATCTCGCCGATGAAGAGCCCTGGAAGATAATAAAAGAAGACCCTGAGAGAGTTAAAACTGTAATATTTATCTCACTACACATTGCATCAGTTTTAGCTATAGTTTCGGAACCCTTTATTCCTTTTACGTCAAAGAAAATTAAAAATATTCTAAACTTTATTAATGATTCTAATTGGAACTGGATAGGTTTAAAAGAAAATGATTTTCTAATAACTGAAAATCATCAAATTAATGAGCCAGAATTGTTATTTAATAGAATTGAGGATTCAGAAATACAATTACAAATTGATAAATTAAAAAAAAATAATTAGGACTTTACTTCTTTAAATTCTGTATCATCAATTACCGATTTTGCGATAATTTCTTTCATAATTTCTGAGGTACCAGCACCAATAGTTCCAACTCTACAATCACGATACATCCTTGCAAGAGGGTATTCCTCACTAAATCCGTTTCCTCCAAAAAACTGAAGACATTCAGTTGATACTTTTTCGTGAAGTTCCGTGACTAAAAGTTTAGCCATTGAACAAAGTTTTACATCATAAACTTTCTTATTGTATAATTCACAGCAATAATATCCAAAAACTTTTACAGATTCAATTTGTGATGTAAGACTTGCAATTTTATGTCTTAAAGCTTGAAATTTATCAATAGTTTGTCCAAAAGACTTTCTTTGTTTCATATAATTAATCGATTCAGAAATTGCAAATTCCATTGCTCCCACACAACTCGGCACAAATATTAATCTCTCTAATTGTAAACCATTCATTAAATAATAAAAGCCTTTACCTTCTTCTCCGATCAAATTTCCTTTTGGAACTTTTACATTGTCAAAACTAATTTCAGCAGTATCCGATGCATGCCAGCCAAGTTTATCAATTTTTGTTCTGTTAATACCTTCAGAATTAAGATCAACCACAATAAGACTAATTCCTTTTGTGCCTGCGTTTTGATCTGTTTTAACGACAGTTATTACAAAGTCTCCGTAAACCCCGTTGGTGATAAATGTTTTTGAACCGTTTATTAAGTAATGATCTCCTTTATCTTCAGCTCTGGTTTTTATATTTTTTACATCTGATCCAGTATCAGGTTCAGTAATACCAATGCATCCAATTAAATCCCCTGAAATTATTCCAGGTAAATATCTTTCTTTTAATTCCTCATTACCGTATTTTAAAATATAGGGTGATGACATGCATTGAACTACTTGTTGAGTAATAACAAATCCTCCAGAATTCATTTTTGACATTTCTTCAAATAGGATTACTTCAAAAAAGAAATCAAGATCAAAGCCACCATATTTTTCAGGGTAGGTTAGTCCTAAAAAACCTTGATCGCCCATTTTTTTCCAAATATCTCTTGGTATTTTATGGTCAGATTCCCATTTATCAATATTTCCTTTAACCTCTTTGTTTAGAAAATCCCTTAGACTTTCTCTAAACATTTCATGTTCTTTTGTAAAATAGTTCATATACTTTATTTTTTACACCCTCTTTTATATAGTGTGATTTCACCCAAATCTTTTTTGTTACTAATACTAATTTTAATCTCTTTATATTTTGGGTATTTAATAAGAATCTGATCTGAATCTGTAGGAACTTCTATTTCAAAGTATCCATCAAAATTTGTAAACTTAGATTCTTGATTTAATTCCTTTTTATTAATAATTATTTCGGCACCTGGAATAGGTAAATTTGTTTTACAATCTATAACGGTACCATTTACTAATTTATTTTGCAATAGTCCTACAGAAAATAAAAAGATAAAAAAGGAAATTTTTAAATTACTGGCCATAATTTATTTATTCCCAAATTATCTTTTTATCTGAGTGATGCCATCCATCGTATTTATCCATATACTTTTTATCAACATTTCCTCTTTTTATTTTCATAGTAGGTGTCAAAATTTCATTTTGAGGGGTCCATTCGTCTTTACAAATCACTATTGTAGAAACTCTTAAATAGTTAAAAGCTTTTGAATTAACTAATGCTAATTTTTCTTCTAATTTTTTAATTAATTCATCATTATCAAGTTTTTTTCCTACGTCTGAAATATTCACTAGCATTATTGGTTGTTGAATACCTAAT
>VMCO01000041.1 GCA_008081325.1 Flavobacteriaceae bacterium | reverse complement strand
AGAAATCTGAAACAAATTTTGAAATCAAAAACTTTGGTGATTTTCAGTTTGTTCCAATGTTGAAAAATAGAATTTAAATATTATTTTTTTTAATTCTATCTAGATTTCTTTTATTGTCTTTATCCTTTATAGATGCTCTTTTATCGAAGAGTTTTTTTCCGATAGCAGTAAATATTTCTAATTTTGCTAATCCCTTTTCATTTATAAAAATTTTATAAGGAATTATAGAAGATCCTTTTTGTTGTACAGATTTTTTTAATTTTTCTAATTCTTTTTTATTTAACAGTAATTTGCGTGATCTCTTAGGGTTATATGCGTCATTATTTGAAAATTCATATTTCTCAATATTCATATTAATAATGAAAAGTTCGTCATTAGTAAATTTGCAAAAACTTTCTCTGATAGAAACTTTGCTATTTCTTATTGACTTTATTTCTGATCCAGTCAAAACAATCCCAGAAACATATGAGTCATTTAAAATGTACTCATATTTTGCTTTTTTATTGATTATTTTAACCGATTTTTTCATTTAAAAGATTTTAATATGGATTTAAGCTTTCTTTTAATGTTTTCAGAATTATTATAAATTAAAATTTCATCTGGTGGAAACGGTATAAATCTATTTTTAGATAATTTTCTCTCTCTTTTTGTTAATACTCTTTCATCTCCCCAAAACTCCAGATATGTATTTTTAAACCAGAACTCACTGTCAAGAGGGAATTTATCAATAATATTCTTTTTTGAGTCTAAATATCTAACTTCTGCTAAAACTCTAGCGGATTTTGATTGAATAAACTCAATAGTTTTTGCAGATATAGTTACAATTTTATCAATTTTAACATCGTTTCCTAAACTGTCTTTAATTACATTTCCTTCAGAATCTAGCTGGTATGTCCAACCGTCAATTATATTTTTTTCTCTTACTTCTTCTTTTTCAACAATTCTCTCAGGAGATATTACAAATGATTTAAATGATAAATCAACAAAATAATCATAATTTCCTTTGTATAAATTGTTTTTTGTATAGAAGTTTTCCCATGTTGAATTTAAATCATAACTATTAATATTTAATAAATCATTTTCAAATTCCTTGTGAATTACAGATTTAGAATCATTAAGTATGCTTAATAGTATTTTGTCAGAACCGTTTGTTAAACATAAATTAATTAGAGATCTAGTTTCAAGATAGTTAGGGTTTATCGATTCGATAACCATTAAATAATCATATGCATTTCTGAAATCATATTTGTTGTTATTTGAAATAAGATTTTTAGAAATATTTAAAAAATAATCAGATGTTTTGTATCTGTAATTTATGAGCTCTGAATCATAATTTTCAAAATTAAATTTTAATCTTTCGTTTGAGATGTTTTTAAGCTTGTTTTCTCTTTTAATTAGCTTTTCGTATTCATAATAGATTTCATCAAAATATTCAGGATTTCCATCTTTTTTTAATCTTTCGATTAAATCTTTTGAACTAATAACCGATCGATTATATATATCTAACAAAATTGATTCAAATTGAATTGTTTTCTTTTTATTTTTTGTCTTTTTAAGTTCAGAGATTGTTTTATCTATGGCTTTATCAAATTCACCAGATATGACATTATCATTTATCTTTTTGACTGGACTGCATCCAAAGAAAATTGTGATTAGTAAAAGTGTTGAAAAATGTTTGATCATAGCTGTTAATTAATTATTAATAAGTATTCCATTAATATTATTAATTCTGATATTTTTTTTTTGCAATTGTTTAATTTTGTTGTCAAATATATAATACAAATATGCAAAAAGATAAGGAGATTTTTGATTTAATTGATGCCGAAAAAAAACGTCAAGTAGATGGTATTGAGCTCATAGCCTCTGAAAACTTTACTAGCGATCAGGTCATGTCGGCTACAGGATCTATTCTTACTAATAAATATGCTGAAGGTTATCCAGGAAAAAGATATTATGGAGGTTGTCAAGTTGTTGATGAAATTGAGTCTCTAGCTATAGAAAGAGCAAAAGAATTGTTTGGTGCTTGTTGGGCAAATGTACAGCCGCATTCTGGTAGTCAAGCAAATTCTGCCGTATTTTTTGCTTGTTTAAAACCAGGAGACACCATATTGGGGTTTGATTTATCTCATGGTGGTCATTTGACCCATGGCTCAAGTGTAAACTTTTCAGGTAAACTTTATAATCCTGTATTCTACGGTGTTGATGAAAATACAGGAATGTTAAATTATGATGAGATTGAAAGAATTGCAAAAAAAGAACTGCCTAAAATGATAATAGCAGGTGCTTCAGCTTACTCTAGAGATATTGATTTTAAAAGGTTTAGAGAAATAGCAGACTCTGTAAATGCATTATTACTTGCTGATATTTCTCACCCATCTGGATTAATTGCTAAAGGTATATTAAACGACCCTGTACCTCACTGTCATATTATTACAACTACTACACACAAGACATTAAGGGGGCCTAGGGGTGGTTTAATTTTGATGGGTAGTGATTTTGAGAACCCTTTTGGAATAAAACTCAAAAATGGTTCTTTAAGAAAGATGTCTTCATTGCTTGATTCTGCTATTTTTCCTGGAAATCAAGGAGGTCCTTTAGAACATGTAATTGCAGCAAAAGCAGTTGCTTTTGGAGAAGCACTTTCGGATGAGTTTTTATATTATATTCTTCAGGTAAAGAAAAATTCAAAAGTAATGGCTGATGAGTTTGTAAAGAGAGATTATAAGATTATTTCAGGAGGTACCGATAATCATATGATGCTGATTGATTTAAGAAATAAAAATATTACAGGAAAAGATGCCGAAGCAGTTTTAGGAAAAGCTGAAATAACAGTTAATAAAAATATGGTTCCTTTTGATGATAAATCTCCATTTGTAACATCTGGTATTCGTATTGGTACTGCAGCTGTCACAACTAGGGGTTTAAAGGAGGAAGATATGATTAGAATCGTTGATTTTATTGATGAAGCGATCACAAACAATGATAATGAGTCGGTATTGTCTAAGATAGCTTCTGAAGTCAAAGCATTTATGAGCCATAGACCCTTATTTGTTGGTTAATCCTGGATAATTATATGCTGATATGCTCCTAGATCTGGATTTATAGTTCTGTTGTTATTAAGAATATCTAATGGGGTTTGTATAGCATATTCTTGTAGACCCAATCCAATAATTTCTGAATTTTGATTTATTCTTAAATCATTTTCTTGAGCATTAATAAAACCAGGAGAAAGGTTTTTGAAAATATTTTCATAAATAAGATCATTCGAAAACTCATAAATTGGATCATTTTCGAAGTAGTTATTTATATCATTAAACTTTAATAATGTGTTGGTCAGTTTATAGTTAAGATCTGAATCACCAAGTTTTTCAATTAAAAATTCGATATTTTGATTACCATAAATTATGGAATTAGAAATGTCTACTTCAAATAAATCATTAACAAATTCATTTTCTTCAGAATCAATATGAAAGTTATTAAAAAGCAATGACGGGAATTGTCTAATTCCAGAATTCCAATAATTTGATATCGTACAATGATTTAATTTATATTTTCCACCATATGTCCCAGCAAAGGATGATTGACCAGATTTATTTATTACTAGATTCTCTGCATTAACAGAAGATGAAAGCGAAAGAATTCCGAAATTACTGCTGTTATATATTTGCACATTGTGTAAATCTAGTTTGTAATCGTCAAAATTAGCTCCGCCAGTGGTATAAATTCCCACAGAAGCATTTTTAATTGTGCAAAAGCTAAACTCATTATTTATACTTCCATCAAGAAGCCATATGGTACCCCACTGACCTGGAATATTTTCAAAATAAGGTTCTAATCTATCCCCTTCAAAAACTATTTGATTTTCTTGTTCTTCTTGATTTTGACTAAATTCTCCGTTTGCTTTAATACTTGCACCGTTAGTAATTATTAAACCAGAGTTTTCATGAAAATGTATTCTTGATCCTTTTTCTATTAACAGTTCTTGATTATTATTAACCGCAGCATATCCGTATATAACATAGGGTTTTTCGTTTGTAAAAATTAATTCGTCTTCATTTAAATACCTACCCCTTATATCTGTTTGCTCGTTTATTCCATCGCCATCAAAATCAATGTCAAGAGTTTCGTAAATGAACTGTTGATTTTGTTCGTATCTTTCAGGGTAAATAAAAACAGCATCTTTAACAAGTGATATAAGATTAACTTCCTGAGTGCTGTTTGAATTTAAAAATTCGATTTTATCTTCATATAAAAATGAGGTTTGCTCGGTATTTATTTCATTAATATCAATTGTAGTTTCAATAAATATGTAAAGACTATCATTAGCTAAAAGTTCGATGTTTTCAAACCTCCCGTCTTGTTCGGTGTCTTGGTTGTATATACCATCAACGTTTAGTCTATAGAAAGAATCTTCTCCATTAGAAAGTTTAATTTCAGGGATTAAAATATTTTTACTTGAATTATTGTATACTTTCAAATTATACGTACTAGAACCAATATTTGTAAAAATAGTATCTAAATAGACTGTATCCTTTGAAAACGTTAGTAATGTGTCATTAATTTCAAAATCAATGTCGTTATTACATGAATTCCACAGAGAAAAAACAAATATTATTGAAATTAGTTTTAATAAAAAGTTTTTCATAATCATTTCTTGATTCTTATTTCAAATATTTTATCCCACATTTTCCCAGTTACAAAAATTGAATTTCTTTTTTTGTTATATGCGATTCCGTTTATTACATCTAATTTATCATGCTGAGTAACCTTATTTTTAAGAGATGATAGATTTATAACACCTTCGACACCTCCATTTTTAGGGTTGATAATAGCTATTCCGTCAAATAAATATCGATTTGCATAAATTTTTCCGTCAATCCATTCTAGTTCATTTAGACCAACTACCTTGTTTTTGTTAGTATAAATTTCAATATAATCTTCCTCCTCTTGATTTTCCGTATTCAATTTCCAGATTTTTTCAGTTCCGTCACTTTTAAACAACTTAGTCCCATCATTGCAAATTCCCCAGCCTTCAAGACTTTTATTGTATTCAAACGTTCTAATTTTCTTAAAAGTGTTAACGTCGTAAACGAACCCTACTTTTTCTTTCCATGTAAGTTGATAAACTTTATTGTTTAAAATAGTAATTCCTTCAGCAAAATAATTTGATTCCAGTTTGTATTGTTTAAGTTTATTTCCATTTTTATAGTCGACTTTTACCAGTTTAGACTTTCCGTATCTACCAAGACTTTCATAAAGGGTGTCCTGGTAAAACTCTAAACCTTGTGTGTATGAATCTAGACCTCTGCTAAATTCATTGATTATTTCATAGTTATATATTTTTGGAGCCTTATCGTTAAGAAGAGTAAAATTTATTCTTTTATTAATATCGTTAAGTTTTATGATTAATTCTTTTTTACCTAATGAAATTTTTTCAAGAAGAAAATGATATTCTTTAGTTGTTTCATCATAATCAATTGGTTTTAATTCGTATTTGATATTATTTGACTTTAAATCGAATAATAAATCATTATCATTGAAGTTTTTAGTTGCTAAAAAATCTATCTTTATTTTAAGGGTGTCATTTAATTTAATTTTTCCATTTATAATGTTGTGTGAAACGGAAATATTAATTTTTGAGTCAACTTCATTACACGATATAATAGTAAAAATAATAATCGGTAATATTCTAAATATATATGTTTTAATCATTTTCATTATTGTCTCAAATTTAAGCTATATTTTTAAACATACTCAAAAATTATTATTCTCTAAATCTAATTAATTGTATATTTACTTCGGCAAGTCCTACACAACTAGCTCCTGATTAATCCTCCAGGGTGGGAACACAGCAAAGGTATTCGGTTGTAGCAGTGTGATGTAGATAGCTTGCCATTTTTGTATCATTATGTCAAAGGTAATTTTAATAACAGGCGGATCTTCAGGAATTGGCAAAGCTATTGCTACATATTTAAGAAAAAATAACAGCTACATTGTTTATGGCTCAAGTAGAGACTTAAAGAAATTAGAAAACCTATCATTCTTACCGATTAAGTTAGATGTTACTTCTGAGGAGTCAATAAGTGAATGCGTACAAAAAATAATAAAAGATCAAGGAAGAATTGATGTTCTAATAAATA
>VMCO01000005.1 GCA_008081325.1 Flavobacteriaceae bacterium | reverse complement strand
AAATTGGAGGTGATATTCTTGAAAACAAAAAGACTTTGCTTTTTATCAAGGCTAAACAATTACTAAATTTCAAAGAAAATGAAAAATTAACTGAATTATATTCTTCAAAATCTATTGATGATGAAAGTAAAATTCAAGAGGTTAAGAAATTGTTTGAAAAATGTAATATTCCTGAAATTATTACATCAGAAATTGAAAATTTCACTAATATTTCTTTAAAAATGTTAGATGAATTACAAATTAATTATGAAAAGAAAGATTTTTTACGTGATTTCGCTAATTCTCTGATGAAAAGAAACATTTAAAAAATTTATATTATTTACATTTGTTATGTAAATTAAACCGAGTGGACAATTTTTCTTTTCTTAATGCCGCACACGCAGGATATTTTTCTGACTTATATGATCAGTATTTGAAGGATCCTGATTCCCTTGAGCCTAGTTGGAAAGCCTTTTTTCAAGGTTATGATTTTGCTAACAGCGATTTTTTAAAAGAAGAAATATTAGAAGGTATTAGCCCTCAAGTACCAGATCATGTTCAAAAAGAGTTTAAAGTCATCAACCTTATCAATGGCTACAGATCTAGAGGTCACTTATTTACAAAAACAAATCCTGTTAGGGATAGAAGAACTTATCGACCTACACTTTCAATAGAAAACTTTGGACTTAATGAAGATGACTTAAATACTACATTTAATGCTGGAGATATAATAGGTCTTGGACCACAGCCTTTAAGTGTAATTATTTCTCATTTGGAAGAAATATATTGTGATAGTATTGGTGTCGAATACATGTATATAAGAAAACCTGAAATTATTTCATGGATTCAAAATAAACTTAACATAAATAATAATCAGCCTAAGTTTACGTCGCTTCAAAAGAAAAAATTAATGACAAAGCTTGTTGAAGCAGTTTCTTTTGAAAATTTCTTACATACTAAATATGTTGGACAAAAAAGATTTTCATTAGAAGGTGGTGAATCCTTAATACCTGCTCTAGATATTTTAATTGAAGAAGCTGCTGATAAGGGAGTAGAGGAGTTTGTAATGGGTATGGCGCACCGTGGTCGACTTAGCACACTGGTAAATATATTTGGAAAATCAGCCAAAAGTGTTTTTAGTGAATTTGAAGGAAAAGATTATGAAGAGAAAATTTTTGATGGCGATGTAAAATATCATCTTGGATGGACTAGTCAAAGACTAACAGAAAACAATAAAAAAATAAACTTAAATATTGCACCAAACCCTTCTCACTTAGAAACTGTTGGATCTGTTGTGCAGGGAATTTCAAGATCAAAACTTGATAAATATTTTGGTAACGATTCCGACAAGGTACTCCCAATTATCGTCCATGGTGATGCTGCAATTGCTGGACAAGGATTGGTTTATGAGTTAGTTCAAATGGCTAGACTTGATGGCTATCAAACTGGAGGTACAATTCACATTGTGGTTAACAACCAAATTGGTTTTACTACAAATTACTTAGACGCCAGATCAAGTACATATTGTACTGATGTTGGTAAAGTTACATTATCGCCTGTTTTGCATGTAAATGCTGATGATGTTGAGGCTGTTGTTCATGCTGTATTATTTGCGTTAGATTTTAGACTTGAATTTAAAAGAGACGTATTTATAGACTTGTTAGGTTATAGAAAATATGGGCATAACGAAGGAGATGAACCAAGATTTACTCAGCCTAAACTTTACAAGTTAATCTCAAAGCATCCAAACCCTAAAAACATATATGCATCAAAATTAATTTCAGAGTCATTAATGTCAGAAGAAGAAATTAAAAAGATTGAATCTGACTATAAACTAAAACTTGAGGATCAGCTTATAGATTCAAAGAAGAGTGAAAAGACCAGAATTACTGATTTTATGAGTGATGAATGGGCTGAGTTTAACAGGGTAGACCAGAGAGTAATGATCAAGCCAGTTGATACAACTTACCCTAGAATTAAATTAGAAAAAATCGTTGAGAAAATTTCAACTTTACCGTCCGATAAAAAGTTTATTAATAAAATAAAAAAGCTGGTAAATAATCGAAAGCTTATGTTTGAAAATGATAAGCTTGATTGGTCGATGGCAGAACACCTTGCTTATGGAACTTTGCTGGAAGAAGGTTATAATGTAAGAATTTCAGGTCAAGATGTAGAAAGGGGAACTTTTTCTCATAGACATGCAATAATAAAAGTGGAAGAAAGTGAAGAAGAAATATCCTTGTTAAATCATATTAATGATCAACAAGGTAAATTCACGATTTACAATTCTTTATTGTCTGAATATGGGGTTCTTGGTTTTGAATATGGATATTCGATGGCTGACCCACAATCTTTAACAATATGGGAAGCGCAATTTGGAGATTTTAGTAATGGAGCTCAAATCATTATTGATCAATATCTTTTTTCAGGTGAGGATAAATGGAAAACTCAAAATGGCTTAGTTTTATTTTTACCTCATGGTTACGAAGGTCAAGGCGCAGAACATTCTTCCGCAAGAATGGAGAGGTATTTACAACTTTGTGCTAAGGATAATGTTTTTGTAGCAAATTGTACAACACCAGCAAATATGTTTCATATTTTAAGAAGACAATTAAAAGCAAAATATCGAAAACCTTTAATCATTTTTACCCCAAAAAGCTTATTGAGACATCCAATGGTTCATTCGTCAGTTGATGAGTTTGTTAACGGAGAATTCAATCTCATAATCGATGATCAAAATGTAGTTGTTGATGATGTAAATAGTCTGGTATTTGTAACGGGCAAATTTTATTACGATATTTTTGAGGAGAGAGAAAGACTGGGAAGAAAAGATGTAGCAATTGTAAGGATTGAACAATTATTCCCATTACCTAAGGAACACATAAGATCTGTTATAAAAAAATATAAAAATGCTGATGATATTGTATGGGCTCAAGAAGAGCCTATAAATATGGGGGCATATGCACACTTATTGATTAATTTAAAAGAGGCAAGTAGCTTTAGAATTGCTTCAAGGAGATTTTATGCTGCTACCGCTGCTGGAAGTTCAGCAAGATATTTAAAGAGACATCAAGAAGTAATTGATTATATTTTTGATAAAAATAAAAATAACCAACTCCCTCAATAATATTATTTTGACTAAACTCTTTCAAAAATTATTGCTTTTCCTTCTTATTTTATCTTGTTCATCTGAGAGTATTGATAATGAATTGCCAGATAATAATAACAATGATGATGAGGATACAAATCAGTATACAGAAATTCAGTATGGATTAAGTGAACATTTAGTTAAATTTCAAGGGATTGAAAGAGAATTTATGATGTACATCCCCGAAGAATATAATCACGATTCACCTTCTCCTCTAATGTTTGTTTTTCACGGATTTGGAGGTAGTAATAATATGGTCATGTATTATTCAGATTTTAATTCTATTTCTGAAAGAGAAAATTTTATTGTTGTGTACCCTCAGGGATCTAGTCTTTGGGGTTCTTCTCACTGGAATGTTGGTGGATTTACTAATGGAAGTGAAGTTGACGATGTAGCATATGTTGATTTTTTAATTGGATTAATTTCTCAACAATACAATGTTAATTCGGACAGGTTATATGCAACTGGAATGTCCAACGGAGGCTTTTTCAGCTTTTTACTTGCTTGTCAGCTTAGTGAAAAAATAGCAGCAATTGCATCTGTAACAGGTTCCATGACAACAGATACTTTTGAAAATTGTGACCCCTTGAAGGAGGTTCCGGTAATGCAGATTCATGGAACTGATGATTCAATAGTTACTTATAACGGTAATACATTTATAGGTTCATTGTCAATTGAATCTGTTTTGGATTACTGGAAGCTAAACAATTACTGCAGTGATTCTGAAGAGTCAGAATTAAATGATTCTGATCCAAATGATAATTTTTATGTTCACAGACTTTTATTTGACAATGGAGTAAATGGTTCAAAAGTAGATCACTACAAAGTTTTTGGTGGAGAACATATTTGGTTTATGGAGAATGATATTAATTCATCTGAGCTAATTTGGGAGTTTTTTTCTCAACATGATTTAAATGGATACATTAATTGAAAATACTAATCTTATTATTATATTAGAAATTTGAAAATATTATGGTTTTAAAAATGCAGATACCGTCACCTGGAGAATCAATTTCAGAAGTTGAAATTGCACAGTGGCTTGTTGCTGATGGTGAATATGTAGAAAAAGATCAAATTATCGCTGAAATTGATAGTGATAAAGCAACACTTGAGTTACCCGCTGAGGAATCTGGTGTTATTACTTTAAAAGCTGAAGAAGGTGATGTTGTTGAAGTTGGACAAGTTGTTTGCCATATAGATACTTCAGCTAAGGGTTCAACTAAACAAAAATCTACCGAGTTGGTTCAAACAACCGAAGAAAAACCAGAAAATACAGAAAAGGAAGTTGATTTAAAATCAGAGATATTAAGTCCAGCTGCAAGAAAAATTGCTGAGGAGAAAAATATTGATACTAATCAAATTAAAGGAACCGGAAAAGCAGGAAGGATAACAAAACAAGATGTTCTCCTTGGTAAGCCCGCCATGGGAAATTATAGTAATTCAAGTAGATCTGAATCTAGAAATAAGTTATCAATGCTTAGAAGAAAAGTTGCGGAAAGATTAGTAACTGTCAAGAATGAAACTGCCATGCTAACAACTTTTAATGAAGTTGATATGTCTGCAATATTTGAACTAAGGAAAAAATATAAGGAAAAGTTCAAAGAAAAGCATGGTGTTAATTTAGGGTTCATGTCCTTTTTTACACTTGCTAGTGTTCGAGCATTAAAAGAATTCCCAGCTGTTAATTCAATGATAGATGGGACTGAAATGATTTCATATAATTATTATGACATTAGTATTGCAGTGTCAGGTCCAAAAGGATTAATGGTTCCCGTTATTAGAAGTGCTGAAGAACTTAATTTTAAAGGTGCCGAGTTAGAGGTTAAAAGACTTGCTGAGAGAGCAAGAGATGGTCAAATAACTGTAGATGAAATGACAGGTGGTACTTTTACAATTTCTAACGGAGGTGTTTTTGGAAGTATGCTTTCTACTCCTATTATTAACCCCCCTCAAAGTGCTATTCTTGGAATGCATAATATCGTTGAAAGACCTATTGCTGTAAACGGAAAGGTAGAAATTAGACCAGTAATGTATTTAGCTCTGTCCTACGATCATAGAATTATTGACGGTAGAGAAAGTGTTGGTTTCTTAGTGCATATAAAAGAAGCCCTAGAAAACCCTGCAGAAATACTTATGAATAATAAAATTGAAGAAGCTTTAGAGCTTAATTAATTTATCAATGAGTTTTACCGACACTCATACCCATTTATATCTTGAACAATTTATCGACGATGTAGATTCCGTAATAGAGAATGCAATTTTGAACGATGTAAATAGACTGTTTTTTCCTGCTATCAGTTCTAAATACAGTGAATCTATGTTCCGTTTAAAAGAGAAGTATCCTGAAAATATTTTTTTAATGTCTGGTCTTCACCCTTGTTATGTAAATGAAAGTTTTTCAGATGAAATTAAACATGTTGAAAAGATTTTAAACGAAAAAGAAATTATTGCAGTAGGAGAAATTGGAATTGATTTATATTGGGACAAAACAAATCTTGATATTCAAATAAAGGCTTTTCAAAATCAAATAACTATTGCTAATAATTTTAATTTACCAATAGTTATACATTGTAGGGAGTCCTTTAATGAGATTTACGATGTTTTAATCAAAAATAAAATTAATTGTGGTGGTATATTTCATTGTTTTTCTGGAGATTTAAACCAAGCAAAAAAAATTATCGATTTGGGAATGAAGTTAGGAATTGGAGGAGTTGTTACATTTAAAAACGGAAAAATTGATAAGTTTTTGAATCAAATTGATATAAGTCATATAGTTTTAGAAACAGATTCTCCTTATTTGTCTCCAACACCGCTTAGGGGAAAAAGAAATGAGAGTTCTAATATAAAATATATTGCAGAAAAATTATGTGATATATACAATCTATCCCTTCAAGAAATTGCTAATATTACAACTCAGAATTCTAAAGAGATTTTTAGGGTTTAATAGACCAAAAAACTCTTAATTATATTTTATAATTTCTAATTTTTTCATTTTATTTGTTAGCTGTGCTTAGAGAGGTGGCCGAGTGGTCGAAGGC
>VMCO01000160.1 GCA_008081325.1 Flavobacteriaceae bacterium | reverse complement strand
CAGCAATATTTATATGTAAAATGCTGTTTTTTTATCATTAATTAAACTTTATATGAAAGAAGCTAAATTACGAATTTCATAATTTATATTTTACTGTATTATTAAGTCTTTTTTGATTATTCTACGCTAAAAGTCTTTATTTTTATTTAAAAAGACATCAAAAACAGCTCAAAAACACAATAAAACAAAACATTATTAATATAAAATAGTTATGTTAAATTTATGAATAATGTAAAATATTAACATTTTTAATATAATTTCTTTACAAAAGCACTGCAAACAGTATATTTATAAAATGGACGCAAATAAAGCTTTAATTGGTGTAACTATAATAGGGTGGTTGAATATTGGTTTATTCTACTCGCTTTATGTTTTCGAAATAGAAAACGTAATAATAGGCGTGTTTAGGGAATTAACAATCATTCCCTCTTATTTATTAGGAATTATATGTCCTGTAATATTAGTTATAAAGGCTATCTATAAGGCTGCTAATAGATATTTTCCCTCAAAAAAAGGTTAAACAATAAAATTTAAGATGTATGGTTTAGGCTATCGTTAAGCTTCTGGTGTAGAGTTGTCAAGAAGCACTTTGCCTCTGTAATAAAGCTTGCCTTCATGCCAATAAGCCCTGTGATATAAATGGCTTTCACCAGTTTTAGAGCAAACCGCAACCTGAGGCATTTCTGCTTTGTAATGAGTTCTTCTTTTATCTCTTCTAGTCTTAGACGTTTTTCTTTTTGGATGTGCCATTTTAAACTATTTTATTTTTTTAAATTCTTTAGCTTCTCCCACCTTGGGTCCGCTAAATTATTGTTTTCTTTAGGTTTAAGATCTTCTAATATTTCTAATATTTCTGACTTTAAGCTTCCGTCTTCAACACCAGGATGAATTCTCTTAGGCGGCAAAGATAATACAATCAATTCAAATATGTACTGATCAACGTAAAGCTTGTGCTCGCCATGAGGCAAAACAAGTATTTCGTCGTCTTCATCATTATAGTCTTGTCCAAACTTTACAACAATAGATGCTTTATGTTTTATTTGAAAATCAAAAGGCTCATTTGTCAAATCACAATTGAGGTTAACAACACCTGTTAAAAAAAAGTCTAGCTCAAGCAATGTTGATTTTTTCGTTAAATCGATATAGATATTCACTAAAACATCGTTAAAATCAGAAAAATTAAAACTATCAAAGAACTTTTTATCTGCATTAAAATTAAATTGATGGCTGCCGATCTTTAAACCTGCAAACTCTATTTTGTATTTGCTGTCGGATTTCATCTATAAAATTTTAAGGCGAGCAAATATATAAATTTTCTTAGGAATCTAACAGAAAAGAGCTTGATTTAAACTATTTTGAGGTTTCTAGTTTGTTTTTTGAAAACTCATCAAAAATCTTCCTTCGTCTGTAAATATCGATTGCAAGATAAATTGAGCATAAAAATGAGTCTATCGAGGCTACTCCTTTTCCAGCTATAGAGTATGCGGTCCCATGATCAGGAGAAGTTCTAATTTGTTTTAATCCTGAAGTATAGTTTACACCGTTTCCAAAAGAAAGGGTTTTGAAGGGAATCAGGCCTTGATCGTGATATGACGCTACAATTAAGTCATATTTTGTATACTCCATTGATCCAAAAAAACTGTCAGCAGAAAAAGGACCATAGGCCAAGACGCCAGATTTTTGAAGCTCCTTTACGGAAGGAAACATTGTTTTTTTATCATTTTCAGAAATGACACCGCCATCTCCTGTATGTGGATCAATAGATAGTATTGCTATTTTTGGTTTTTCTATTTGAAAATCTCTCATCAGAGTTTTGTTAAGCTTTTTAATCTTATTAACAACAAGTTCTTTTGTTATCGATTTAGAGACTTCGGAAATAGGGATGTGCTCAGTCAATAAAGCAACCTTTAAGCTATCAGAAACCATCATCATGGTTGCCTCTCCATCTATTTTACTATCGATGTAATCTGTATGACCCATGAACTGAAATTCATTAGAGTGTATAGCTTCTTTATTGATAGGCGGTGTTACTAAAACATCAATTTTACCATCATTCAGGTCTTTAACTCCTGTTTTTATCGATTCAAAAGCTGCAGCGCCAATCTCTTTATTTAAGCTGCCGTATGAGATTTCTGGTGGATTTTTAAAGTTGTCAACTACATTAATTTTGCCTTTCTGTAATTTTTCAACAGAACCTATTTTGTTAAATGAAAGGTCAAAACCCAAATGATTTAAGGTGTGGTTTAAGTTTTTTAAAGGCCCGTATATAACTGGTGTACAAAGAGATAGCAGCTCGTTGTTTTTTAAGGAATTTAAAAGAACCTCCGGCCCTATTCCATTCATATCACCTGTTGTAAATCCTACTTTAATCTTGTTTTTCTGATCTTTCAATTTGATTTTAGCTATATCCTTAATATTTCTGTAAATTTATCAAATTAAACAGACATAATGTTTACAGGAATTATAGAAAGTTTAGGAAAAATTACAGGTGTTAAAGTTGATCGGGGAAACATTGATTTCTCAATTGAAAGTGATATAAGTAAAGAGCTTAAAGTTGATCAAAGTGTTTCTCACAACGGAGTTTGTTTAACGGTAACCGAAATCAATAATAATACGCATATTGTTACTGCTGTTAAAGAAACATTAGACAAATCCTCTCTGAAAAACTTTTTGGTTAATGATCTTATTAATCTTGAGCGCGCTATGAAGCTAGGTGAAAGACTAGACGGACACCTTGTTCAAGGACATGTTGATGGTGTTGCAAAATGCATTGGAATTTCTGTTAATGAGGGAAGCTGGATATATAAATTTGAATTTGACATTTCTAATGAGATGCTTTTAATCGAAAAGGGTTCAATTTGTATTAATGGGGTTAGTCTTACGGTTTTTGACATTAAAGAAAACACCTTCAAGGTCACGATAATTCCTTACACCTATGAGAGTACTTCGTTCAAAACCCTAAAAAAGGGCGACATTGTAAATATTGAGTTTGATATGATAGGCAAGTATCTTGCAAGGTTTAATAAATAATAATTTAAAATAATATAAAATGAAAAATGTCTTAAAAATAATTGGAGTTTTGGTTTTAGCTTTTATTGGCTATGTAGCTTATATGATATTAAATCCTGTAAGCCCAAAAGAAACTTTAAGTTACAGTTCAGAAATTTCGGAAATAGAGGTTGTATACAGTCGTCCATACAAAAATAACAGACTGATTTTTGGGGAGGAAAAAGACGGTGCTTTGGTCCCTTTTGGAAAATACTGGAGAACTGGAGCTAATGCCGCAACAACATTTGAAACTTCAAATGAAATATCATTTAACGGTCAGAAGCTTTTGCCTGGAAAATATAGGCTTTATACTATACCGGGAAAAGAAGAGTGGAAGGTTGTGCTTAATTCTGAAGGGGATAAGTTTTTTGCTATTTCTGAGCCTGATTATTCTAAAGACATACTAGAAACCTACACAAGCTCAAAGAGCATCGAAGAAACAGAGCAGTTTTCAATTAATTTTAGTACTGACTCAACAGGTGTCAATATGAATATGTTTTGGGATAAAACCGTAGTTAGCATTTCTTTAAAGTAAAATTATGTTTAGCTTCAAAAATCTTTTAAAAGCCCTTTCTTTTATTATTGTTATTACTGTTTTTATTTACTTGGCTATTGATACTATTCAGAACAAACAAAACATCATGAGTTTTGAAGATTATGACCCGCCATCATCTCTTGTGGTTGAGGGTGAAGAAATAAAAAGAGCGAAATTTCCTTTTGTTGATGTACATAGTCACCAATGGAGAATGCCCACAATGGATCTTAACGAGCTTGTTTCAGAAATGGACGAAATTAACATGAAGTTTATCATAAACCTTAGTGGGTCTGGGTTTGGACCACAAACGGCAAAAGATATATATTTTGACGAGTCAATAAAAAATATTTCTGAGAATCAACCTGATCGAATTGGCCTGTTTGTTAATGTAGATTTTAATTCTATTGATGTTGAAAATCACATTGAAAGCCAGGTTAAAATAATAAGAAATGCCGTTGCTAAAGGAGCTATTGGTTTAAAAGTCTATAAATCTCTTGGGTTGACTAATAAAGATTCTAAAGGAAACCGAGTTAGAGTTGATGATGAGAGGCTGGGGCCAATATGGGAAGTGTGTGGAGAATTAAATATTCCTGTGTTGATCCACTCTGCTGATCCGTTTCAGTTTTGGCTTCCAAAAGATAATCAAAATGAAAGATGGTTTGAGCTAAAGGAAAAGCCTGGGAGGTTTTACGGCGACAACAGTTTTATACCTCCTTTTGAAGAGATTATTAAGGAACAGCACACAATCTTTGAAAGACATAATAACACAACCTTTATAAACGCTCATTTTGGTTGGATGGGTAATGATTTAAATAAACTAGGCAGGCATTTAGATAAATATCCAAATGTTATGACTGAGTTTGGTGCTGTTGTTGCTGAGCTCGGCAGACAGCCAAAAACCGCGAGACAATTTTTTATTGATTATCAAGATAGAATTATGTTTGGTAAAGACTCGTATAACAAAGAAGAGTTTTATACTTATTTTAGAATTTTAGAATCCGATGATGAATACTTTGATTATTTCAGAAAAAGACATGCTTTTTGGAAGATGTATGGCTTGAATCTTCCCGATGAAGTTTTAAAGAAAGTATATTATAAAAATGCTCTTCGAATTTTTCCTTCAATTCCAAAAGATTTATTTCAGTAGATGAGGTGGTTTTTACTATGTATAATCTTTTTTTTTCATCTAAATAAGTATTCGCAAAATATTGGCGGAATTGAAAATTTTATTTTAGCCTCACAACAGGATCAAGAAATCTTAATTCAAGAATATTTTAAACCTCTTTTTAGCTCTTTACAAACTTCTATGTCAGAAGGCTGGGTAAAAACAGCAAAACCTCACAAAAAACTTGGGTTTGATTTTACTTTTATAATGTCAGGAATTAATATACCAGTGTATGATCGACAATTTAACACTCAAGTTTTTAACAACATAACCTCAACTTCGACAGAGAGCCCAACAATTTTTGGTTCTAACTCAAATGAAAGCTATTTAATAGAATTTTATCCACCAGATTCTGACTATTCAATGTCTACATCTTTTGATGTGCCTAATGGGCATGAGGACTTGCTAACAAATAAACGGCTTTTGCTTCCTAATTTTCAGTTTTCTATTGGTGTGCCTTTTAAGTCAGAACTAATTTTAAGGTACATGCCTGAGACCACGCACAAAGGTGCAAGTTTTAGGTCAATGGGCGTCGGACTAAAACATAGTTTATCGCAGTATTTCAAGCCTGCAAAAGTTACTCCTATTAATGTTTCCATTTTAGCAAATAGCTCTAAGATGGAAAGTGTGTATAATTTTGGGGTAAATTCTCAGATTGTTGGTGAAAACCAGTCAATTAATTTGGCGGTTGTAAACAGTAGTGTTGGACTTGTAGCATCTGCAGACTTAAAGCTTCTGACCGTTTATGCTTCTATTATGCAGGTCATTAGCAAAAGCTCTTTGAATGTTACGGGTTCTTATGAATTGAGTTATGAAACATCATCTGCAGAAATCGGAGAAGTCTCCTTTATTGTTGAAGATCCTGTTTCAATAGTAAGCAATTTAAACTATCAAAAAAAGAATATTGGATTAGCTTTCAATTTTGCATTTTATAATCTGTTTGTTGATTATAGCTTTCAGAATTATAATTCAATAAATATTGGACTTTCTTTAGGTTTAAGATAGGTTTTACAAAATTTTCGTATTTTAGCAGGCCGTCCTGTTCTGTAACAGGACAAAGTGGACACTATTTAAAAATAAATTTTATGAAAAATTTGAAACTATTATTAGTTTCTTTAGCAATCCTTTTCTCTCATAACTTAACTATGGGGCAAGGCTCTAAAGATTCAAACAAAGAAAAAAGTGCTGTGAAATCTGCACTAAATGCATTTAAGTTTAGAAGCATCGGGCCAGCTTTTATGTCTGGAAGAATCGCGGATATTGCTATTGACCCAATGAACGAAAATGTTTGGTATGTTGCTGTAGGTTCTGGTGGCGTGTGGAAAACTGAAAATGCAGGAACAACGTGGACTCCAATTGCTGACAATATGCCTTTTTACTCTACCGGATGTATCACTATTGACCCTCACAATAATGCTTCAATTTGGTTAGGAACCGGAGAAAATGTTGGTG
>VMCO01000109.1 GCA_008081325.1 Flavobacteriaceae bacterium | reverse complement strand
TAATATAAAAAATGAGATGAGTGAATTCCCTGATGCATTTCTTAACTATAAAGACAAGGGGTTTACAGCAGAATTAATGGGCACGGAGACAGTTGATGGCTCAGATGCATTTAAAATTAAATTAACAAAAAAACCAATGCTTGTTGATGGTGAAGAAGTTCCAAATGTTTCTATCTACTACTTTGACTCTGAAAATTTTGTTCCAATAATGGTACATGAGGAGGTTATGAGTGGTCCAGGCAAAGGAATGATTATGGAATCAAAAATGAGTGATTACCAAGAAGTAGAAGGCCTATATCTTCCTTTTTCTATGACCCAGGGTGTAAAAGATCAACCAGGACAACCAATAACAATTAATTCAATAGAATTAAATCCATCGGTAGATGACAGTGAATTTGAATTTCCTGAGACAACTGAGACACCTGAGACATCTGAAACTCCTCAAACTGTTAAAGAAGAAAATAACAACTAATTAAAAGTTATGATAAATAAATTAACTACTAAGCTTAGTGGTATAGCATTACTATGCATATCATTGAGTTTATTTTCACAAGAAAAAAAAGAAATAAAACTTGAAAACTATTTTGGAGATTTAAGTGCAAGAAAAATTGGTCCTGCTGTGATGAGCGGTAGAATTAGTGATATGGAAAATCATCCTACAGATCCTATGATTATTTATGCAGGATCAGCCGGTGGGGGTGTATGGAAATCTAATAATGCTGGAACAACTTTTTATCCAATTTTTGATGATCATGCACAATCAATAGGAGCTGTTGAATTAGATCCTAATGATCCAAATAACACCATCTATGTGGGTACAGGAGAGCCATGGCCAAGAAATAGTGTTTCCGTTGGAGATGGCTTATATAAATCAACTGATGGTGGAAATAACTGGAGCAAAATTGGTCTTGAAAAATCTGAAAGAATTGCCAATATAATTGTAAACCCTAAAAACTCTAATGAAATATTTGTTGCAGTTTTAGGAGCTTTATGGTCAGATAGTAATGAAAGAGGAGTTTATAAATCAAGTGACGGAGGTGTTACTTGGGAAAATATTTTATATCTAAATGAATCTACAGGTTGTGCAGATTTAGCAATGGATCCTAGCAATCCTAATATATTATACGCATCTATGTGGGAATTTAGACGAACTGGATGGTCGTTTAACTCTGGAGGTGACAATAGCGCATTATATAAATCCGTAGATGGAGGAAAAAACTGGAATAAGATTCACAATGGATTTCCGGAAGGAAAATTGGGAAGATTAGCAATTGGTGTTGCAAAATCAAACCCTAAAACCTTGTATACAGTTATTGAATCTGAAAAAAATGAAGACAAAGGGTTGTATAAAAGTGTTGACGGAGGAGAGAACTGGAAACAGATGAATAATGATTTTGGTATTACAGTAAGACCATTTTATTTTTCAAGAATTGTGGTAGACCCAAAAGACGAAAATGTAGTAGTTAAAGCTGGTTTATACGGATCTATTTCAAAAGATGGAGGTGAAACATTTGAAAACCTTGGGTCAATGCACCCTGATATACACGATATGGTTTTTGATATCAATAACTCTGATATTATGTATGTAGGAACAGACGGTGGTGTATACAGATCTTGGAACAAAGGTGTTACAATGGAAATTGTTGAAAACCTACCACTATCACAATTCTATCACATAAGTGTTGATAATGATGAACCTTACAATATTTATGGTGGGCTACAAGATAATGGCTCATGGTATGGACCTTCTTTTTCTTCAGGTGGTATTTCAGCTAAAGATTGGAAACCAGTTGGTCAAGGTGATGGATTTAGAGTTTTAAGACATCCTACAAAAAATATTATATACTCTGAGATGCAAGGTGCTGAAAATGTATGGAGATACGATGTTGACAATAATTTAGTGAAAACTATTCAGCCACTTGCAGTAAAGGGTTATGAAGAATATAGATTTAATTGGAATGCCCCAATTGAAACAAGTAAGAATAACCCTGACAGACTTTACATTGGTAGCCAATATGTTCATAGATCTGATGATAAAGGTGATACATGGGACATTATTTCTCCTGATTTAACAACTAATGATCCAGCAAAACAAAATCAAGAAGATTCCGGAGGTCTTTCAATGGATAACTCTGGTGCTGAAAACCACACAACAATTTTTACTATTACTGAATCACCACTGAATGAAAATATCATTTGGGCTGGAACCGATGACGGTAATATTCAGGTAACTAAAAACGGAGGTAAAAGTTGGAAAAATGTAGTCAAAAATGTATCGGGAGTGCCAAAAAATACCTGGGTTTACCATATTGAAGCAAGTGTACATGACGAAAACACAGCATATGTTGTATTTGATGGCCATACAACTGGTGATATGAAAGCTTACGCTTATAAAACAACTGATTTAGGAAAAACTTGGACTAATATAATTCCTAATGATGATGTAATAGGATTCACCAGAAATATTCAAGAAGATTATGTAAACAAAGATTTACTTTTTCTAGGTACTGAACTTGGTCTATATGTTACAATTAATGGTGGAGATAAATGGTCAAAATTTACAAAAAATGTACCTCCTGTAGCTATACATTACATTGAATTGCAAAGCAAAACAAATGATTTGGTTATGGGAACTCATGGTCGTGGAGTAATAATTATTGATGATATATCTCCGTTAAGAGAAATAAACGAAACAAATCTTTCTAATAAACTTTATTTCTTTGAAAGAGATGAATTTGAGATTCAAGAATTTGGTGGTTTTGCAGATAATTTTGGTCGAGAAACTCAATTTATCGGTCCAAATTCTTCTTTAAGTTGTCAAATTCAGTATTTATTACCTAAAAGACATACATTCGGTAAGATGACAATGGAAATCCAAGATATGAATGGTAATAAAATAACGACTCTTAATCCTGGTAAATCTAAGGGAATTAATACCGTTGAATGGAACTATAATATGAGAACACCAAAAATTGCAAAAGGTAAAACTTTGAGTTTTGGTGGATTTACATCTCCAATGGTTCCTGCAGGTGAGTATAAAGTAGTTATAAAAAAAGGGAGAGATACATTTGAAAAAATCATTAATGTTACTTATAAGAATAATGCAGGACTTAACCAGGAAGACAGAAAGTTTCAGTATGAAACAGTTATGAAGCTATTTAATATGACTGAAGAACTTGCATATATGGTTTACATTATGGACGAATTAATTTCAAATGAGAGTATTTCTGATCAAATGAAATCTGACCTTAATAATTTAAAAACTTCTTTAGTTATCACAACAGGTGATAATTATGTTGGAGCTGCAAAAAAACAATTAAGAGAAAAAATGTCTGATTTGTATGCTAAAGTTGCTTCTAGTTATGATAAACCTTCAGCTAATGAATTAGAAAATTTAGAGCTTATTGAAAAGGAAATGAAATCAGCCAATAAGAGATATGACAAGATTATTCAGAAAATTAGTTCTGAATTATTGCCTGAAAAATCCTTTGATGATTTTATTAATGAATAATAACAGAAATGAAAAAAGACCTAAGAGATTAGGTCTTTTTTTTATTATTAAAAATTATTAATTTGAGTAAAATTGATGTCTGACTTATGAGATTTTTAAAATTCTTTTCAATCGTATTACTCTTATTTCAGTCGTGTTTCAACAATTATGAACCACAACTAGGTAATTATAGGGCTGAAATAAAAACAAAAGATGGCTCGATACTTCCTTTTAAGTTTGAATTAACAAAAGAGTTAAATCAATTTGTGATGATAGTTGAAAACGATAAAGAAACTCTGATTTATGACGATATTATTTTTGAAGAAGACTCAATTAAAATCTTTATGCCTCCTTATGATGCAGTAATAATAGCTAAAAAAGATGCAGAATCACTAAATGGGAGATATTTAAAAGAAGAATCTGGAAAAGAGGCCTCATTCTACGCTAAGATAAACAACGAACCAAAATTTCAATCTGATAAAAAGGCTAATTTTTCTTTAAGCGGAAAATACAAAACGGTATTTAGACCAGAAAACCCATATCCTGGACTAGGTATATTCAATCAAGAAGGCAATAAAGTTTCTGGAACATTCAGAAAAAACACAGGAGATACCAGATACCTGTCCGGGATTACCTTTGGTGATTCTATTTTGCTTTCAACTTTTGATGGTGCTCACCCTTATCTTATTAAAGCAGAGAAAAAAGGAGATACTATTTTTGGAAATTTACATTATTATAGCTCTTCGATTACTGAATTTTGGATGGTTGAAGATCAAAATTATGAACTAGCTGATTCGAAAAGCCTAACAAAACTTAAAGACGGATTTCAATCGATCAATTTTAATTTTAAAGATACAAATGGAAAATTTATTAGTCTTAATGACGAACAATTTAAAAATAAAGTAGTTGTTGTTCAAATATTAGGAACCTGGTGTCCAAACTGCTTGGATGAAACTCAATTTTTCCTTTCTTACTTGAAGGACAATCCTAACAAAGATTTGGCATTTGTCGGGTTAAGTGTTGAAGCTGCTAAAACAGAAGATAGAGCCATGAAGAGAATTAAAAATATGATTGACAAATTTAATATTCCTTATCCTATTTTACTTGCCCAGTATGGTGGAACAGATAAAGAAAAATTTCTAGAAAAACTTCCAATGTTAGACAATATCATTTCATATCCGACCTCTATAGTAATTGATAAAACTGGAAAGGTTAATAGCATTCACACCGGATTTAATGGTCCTGCAACTGGACAAGCATTTATAGATTACAAAAGTGAATTTGAATCAGAAATTAAAGGATTACTGGAGCTATAACATGAATAATAAGTTTGTCTCTGCGTTTGGATTTATTGGGGTTTCTTTACTTCTTTTTACATTTATTTTAGGTGGACTACTAATCGAAAATTATAACATTACTAGTCAATTTATAAGTGAGTCCTACGCAGTTGACACAAAACACGGTTTATATCTAAGGATATTTGGATACATACCAAGTGGAATAATGATAAGCTTATTTTATTTTTTAGGAGTTAAATATTTACAACCAAATATATTAGTCAAAATAGGCTTTTATGGAATTGGTATATTTTACGGATTAGGAACAATAATAACCGCAATATTTCCTTGTGATAGTGGTTGTAATACAGAAATGATAAACCCTAGTTTTGCCCAAATAATTCATAATCTTAGTGCTTTAATTATGTATCTATTTGTTCCATTTTTTATAATCTCAATTGGATTAGCAATAAAAAAAACAAGATATTTATTTTCTATTCAATCAATTATACTTGGACTGTTTAGTTTAATCCTTATATATTTATTTAGCTCTAATTTAACAAGTGAGTTTAAAGGGCTTTATCAAAGAGCAATAGAAATGCTTTTTATCATATGGACAATTTTATCATCTATTGAAATAAATAAAGCCAGTATACTTAAACAGTCTTAAAACAAAAAATTCTTAAATATTTTCCAATTCCTCAACCAAAGCAGTCCACTTTTCCTCTAATTGAATAAGATCATTTTTTTGTTGACCATAAATTTGAAAGAAATCTTTTTCACTCGAAAGTTCATTAAATTTGATGGGATCAGCTAATTCTAAATCTTTCTTTTTTAGCTCATCACTTAGCGTGTCAATTTGTTTTTCTATATTTCTAATTTTAGACTTAAGTTTATTAATTTTTCTTTTCTTGTCCTTTTTATCCTTGAACGAATCTTTGTTTTGATCTTTAACATTAGAATTATCATAATCTTTATTTGATAATTCTAATTGTTTAAAATTATTCAAATCTTTTTCAGAAAGAAATGTATTTATATCTCCATGATATTCTTTTATATTCATGTCTCTAAATTCATAAACCTTTTGTGTTAAACCTTGTAAAAACTCTCTATCATGCGAGACAACGATTAGACTACCGTCATACTCCATCAAAGCTTGCTTTAAAAGCTCCTTTGATGTAATATCCAAATGATTTGTAGGTTCATCCATTACAAGTAAATTATATGGCTTTAATAAAAGCTTACACAATGAAACCCTTGCTCTTTCACCTCCTGAAAGAACTTTAATTTTTTTTGTCACATCATCATTTGAAAATAAAAAAGAACCTAATATCGTTCTGGGATTTACATTGTTGGATTCTGGGATAGCATTTTCAATTGTTTCTAAAATTGTTAAGTCTTCATCTAGAAAATCTGCTTGATTTTGAGCATAGTAACCCATTTTAACAGAATGTCCCAGGGTGATCTCTCCAGTATAATCAACTTGTCTTGAAATCATTTTTGCTAATGTAGATTTACCTTCTCCGTTTTTTCCAACAAATGCAATTTTTTCACCTTTTACTATTTCTAAGTTTATATTTTCTAACACATCTAAATCATCATAACTTTTAGATGCATTAGTGATTGATAATGAAACTTTTCCAA
>VMCO01000112.1 GCA_008081325.1 Flavobacteriaceae bacterium | reverse complement strand
CAGAGAATAACTTTGAAAATTATGATTTTGTACTAGGTCCTCTAACAAACAATCTTTTCAATTATTTCGTAAGTGCAACAAGTGATTTAAATCTTAAAATCGTTAAACCTTTGTCCAAAAAACAAAACATTGATAAAAATATAGTTAATACGATACCAAATGATTCGATTTTATTTAATAAAATTATTTCTCATGTTAAAAAAGATTCAATCTCATCAGAAAAATATATTATTTCAGACTCAAGAAGTATAGATATTAGTAACAAAATCAAGAAAATCTTTCCAGATGCAAAACAATTTTTCTCAAAGATAAACGAGTCGGGGGTTGATGCAAAAACTTTAGTTTATGATGATTTAGACTCAACCTTTGTTAAGGGTAAAAATATTGTTTTTTTAGAAACCAAAGAACAAGGTTTTGTGTCAAATGTCACAAGTATTTTAAATTCATTTATTAATGATACAATCAATATAGAATTAGTTACTACTAATAAAAATAATGCTTTTGAGGGAGTTAATATTTCAAATAATTATTTGTCTAATCTAAAATTCAAGTATGCATCAACAAACAAAAAAATTGACATCGAAAAGGATAAGCTATTTTTAGACAAATTTATATCTACATATAAATTTTTCCCGAATAAATATTCACTTAGAGCATATGATCTTGTTTATGACATGCTTTTAAGGATTAGTAATGGTGATTTTGACGATAGTGATATTCATGAAATTGAGACGGAATATTTTGAAAATAAGTTTAGGTATATTAGAAGTAAATCAGGATCTATTGATAATGTTGGGGTTTATTTAATGAAGTTTGAAAACTTAAAAATAGAAGAGTTACCAGATAATTAAAAAATCAACTCGATTTTCTGCTTCCTTTGTATTTAATTTCATTAAATTTGTTCGCGTTTATAACGCATTATGTCTTCTCAAGCTAAATATATTTTTGTCACTGGCGGTGTTAGTTCCTCACTAGGAAAAGGAATAGTAGCAGCATCTTTAGCAAAACTTCTACAAGCTCAAGGTTATAAAACAACAATTCAAAAGCTTGACCCTTATATTAATGTAGATCCTGGGACTTTAAACCCATATGAGCATGGTGAATGTTATGTGACAAATGACGGTGCTGAAACCGATTTAGATCTTGGTCATTATGAGAGATTTTTAAACGTACCCACTTCTCAAGCAAATAATATAACAACTGGTAGAATCTACCAGAATGTAATTAGTAAAGAAAGGCAAGGAGAGTATCTCGGAAAAACTGTGCAAGTAATTCCTCATATAACTGATGAGATCAAAGAGAATATTAAATTTTTAGAAAGTGAAGGAGAATTTGATATTATAATAACCGAAATTGGTGGTACTGTAGGAGATATTGAATCATTACCATACGTTGAGGCATTGAGGCAATTAAAATGGGAAATGGGAGAAGACAATCTTATTGTCATTCATCTAACACTAATTCCTTATTTGTCAGCGGCTAAAGAATTAAAAACTAAACCAACTCAGCATAGTGTAAAAACCTTAATGGAAAGTGGGGTTCAGGCTGATATTCTTGTCTGTAGAACCGAACATAAACTTAATAAAGAAATAAAAGAAAAGTTAGCAAGATTTTGTAATGTAAATGTTGATTGTGTTATTGAATCTATAGATGTTAATACTATTTACGATGTTCCTAATCACATGCTTACTGAAGGCTTAGATAGGGTAGCCTTAAATAAACTTAAATTAAAATACAACAAGCCTAATTTAATTGCTTGGAATGATTTTCTAACAAAATATAAAAATCCAAAACAAAGTATTCAAATAGCTTTAATAGGAAAATATGTTGAGCTACAAGATTCGTACAAATCTATATTGGAATCTTTTATTCATGCTGGCGCTATCAATGAAGTTAATGTAAATATAGTTCCTCTTCATTCAGAATTTATAACTTCAAAAAATGTTCATGAAAAACTAAAAAATTTTAACGGTATTTTAGTTGCACCAGGTTTTGGAGAAAGAGGAGTTGAGGGTAAAATAGAGGCAATCAAATATGTAAGATTAAATAGAATACCTTTTTTTGGCATCTGTTATGGAATGCAAATGGCAGTTGTTGAGTTTGCAAGAAATGTTTTAAACTTAGAAGATGCCAATTCAACTGAAGTTAATCCAAATACAAAGAACCCTGTAATTGACCTAATGGCGGAACAAAAAAGTATTACAGATAAAGGTGGTACAATGAGACTTGGATCATGGAAATGTAACATCGAAAAAGACTCCCTATGTCACTCTATTTACAATAGCAAAAATATTGATGAAAGACATAGGCATAGATATGAATTAAATAATAAATATTTAAACATGTTGGAGAAAAATGGGTTATTAGCGTCTGGTAAAAATAAAGACACTGATTTAGTAGAAGTGGTTGAAATTAAAGACCATCCATGGTTTTTAGGCGTTCAATTTCACCCAGAGTATAAAAGTACTGTTTTATCACCTCACCCATTATTTGTATCTTTTGTGAACGCTGCAATTTTAAATAAGAATAATTAGATGGACGAAAATAAAATTGACATTAATTCATTAATTGGATTTTTCCTAATAGGTTTAATATTTATAGGTTGGTTATACTTAAATCCACCCCCTCCAACACCAGAAAATATTCAATCAGATAATGTTGAAGTAAATGTAGAAAATAAATCACCAGATCAAGATTTATCAGAAGTTCTATCAGAGTCTAATGCAAATGAAGAAGATGAAACTAAATTAAGCTTTGAAAACTCTACTTCAGAAAATAACGAGCTTATAAAAATTAATACAGATAAATTTATAATTGAGTTTTCTGAGATGGGAGGACAAATATCATCTTTAGAATTAAAAGGTCAATTAAATTATTTGGGTAAACCAATAAACTTAATAGAGTCAGGAAATTCAACATTTAATCTGGACTTTACAACTAAAAACGGCAGAATATTTAACACAAAAGATCAAAAATTTATTTCTTCAGTTTATGACCAAGGATCTGTTAAGCAAGTTTCAATGAAACTCGTTGTTTCGGAAGATGTCTTCATAGAATACTTGTATTCGATAAATTTAGATGATTATATTATTGATTTAGATATCAACTCAAGAGGATTTTATAATATTCTTGATACAAGTAAAAGCTACAACTTAAATTGGGAGTTAAGTGCATATAGAAATTCAAAAAGTATTTCTTATGAAAATAGATATTCATATCTAACATACTTTTATGATGATGATAAGATTGATTATTTGTCAATCAGTGGAGATGATGAGGATGACGAAGAAAATGTTAACTGGATTTCTTTCAAACAACATTTTTTTAGCTCTGTTATAATTGCTGAAAATGAAAATCCATTTAAAAATGTTGAGTTTAAATCTGAGGACTTAGTTCAAGATAACAATACGGATACTTTATACACTAAAAAATTTATTTCAAAAATTCCTTTTAATTATTCAAATAACGAGTTTGACAATTCTTTGAAATTTTATTTTGGACCAAATCAATACTCACAATTAGAAACTTACGAAATTGGTTTAGAAGAAAGTGTTGATTTTGGGTGGGGTATTTTTGGTTTTATCAATAAAAATGTATTTGTACCACTCTATAGGTTTTTAAGTGGTTTATTTCCTTACGGAATTGCAATTATTTTTATGACAATCATTGTAAGAATAGTACTTGCCCCTGTTCTTTATAAATCCTACTTATCACAGGCTAAAATGAAAATATTAAGGCCTGAACTTGATGAAATAAATAAGAAGTTTAAAGATAATGCTATGAAAAGACAGCAAGAAATGATGGCATTATATAGAAAAGCGGGAGCTAATCCAATGAGTGGATGCTTGCCAGGCTTACTTCAGATTCCAGTTTTTTATGCTCTTTTCATGTTTTTTCCTTCAGCTTTTGATTTGAGACAAAAGAGTTTTTTGTGGGCTGATGATTTATCAGCTTATGATAGTATTTTAGATTTCGGTTTTTATATTCCGCTATATGGAGATCATGTTAGCTTATTTCCAATACTAGCTTCTGTTTCAATATTTTTCTATATGAAAATGACTACAGGTCAGCAAATGGCTTCTCAACCACAACCACAAGAGGGTATGCCTGATATGACTAAAATGATGAAGTATATGATATATTTTGCTCCAATCATGATGATGGTATTCTTTAATAATTATTCTAGTGGACTTAGTCTATACTATTTCATTTCAAACTTATTGTCAATTGGTATTATGTTTACCATCAAAAACTATATTCTTGATGAGCAAAAAATAAGGCAACAAATACAGTTCAATAAATCTCAGCCTGTAAAACCTCCTAGCAGATTTCAGAGGAAAATGCAGGCAATAATGGAAGAAGCAGAGAAACAGAAAAAAAATAAATAATCTTAATTTACTCGTAGTTTACCCACTCATCTATAGTTTTAAAAACATTACATAACCTTTTGCTTTTATCGGTTAAAGAATATTCAACATGAGGGGGAATTTTATTATACTGTTTTCTAATTATCAACTTATCTTTCTCCATTGACTTTAATTGATTGGAAAGTACTTTTCTAGAGATTTCAGGAATTGATGCAGCAAGTTGACCAAATCTCATCACATCTCTTTTTCTAAGTCTCTCTATGATTAATAGCTTCCACTTTCCTCCAACCATTTTATTAAATTGAGACACATAACATTTAAACATATAGTTACTTTTTTGTTACTACTTTTCTTTGTTACCTAAAGGTAACATGTTACTTTATGTAACTAAATTAATTATATTTGTCAAACTAAAAAATAATAAAATGAAAAAAATAATTTTTAAGGTAATTATAATATTACTATTTACTCAGTTTTCTAAAGCTCAAAATATAACTTTTGATATTGATAAAAGTTCAATTATTTGGACAGGAAAAAATATAGTTAATAAAAGCCATTATGGTTCTTTAAGTTTTGTAGAGGCCGATATTAAATTTGATAACTCAGGTGATATTTCAGGTTTTTTTAAGGTTGATTTAAATTCATTAAATGTATTAGACTTACAGGGAGACTGGAAGAAAAATCTTGAGGGTCATCTGAAATCAGATGATTTTTTTGCAGTTGATAAATTTAGATATGCAACCCTTGAGTTATTAAGTTCATCATTAAATGATGATTATTATTTAGTTGAAGGTAATCTAACTATAAAGGGAATAACTAAAAGTGTTTCTTTTAAAATGTACAAAAACGATAACAACTTTAAGGTTTCGATGGTATTTGATAGATCTGATTTTAATGTTAAATATGGTTCTGGGAAGTTTTTTGAAAACCTTGGAGATAATATGATTTTAGACGAGGTAGAACTTGTAATAGAATTAGTTAAATCATAGTGGCATAAACTTTGCACTTTTAAATAAAAAATATATCATGGATAGACCAAAATGTGGATGTGGAAACACTCAGAATCCTAACGGTTATTGTGACGGATCACATCTAAATAACAATTAGAATTGAAGAAAATAGCAATAATAGGTGCTAGTAGCTCATCTAATTCAATTAACAGAAAATTTGCAAATTACGCTGCAAATTCGATTTCTGTTGATAAAGAAACATTTGAATTAGATCTAAGAAGCTATGAGATGCCCATCTATAGTGAAGATTTACATAGATCATCTGGAATTCCTGAAAAAGCACTTGGATTCAAAAGAGAGATTTCAAACTCTGATGCGTTAGTAATTTCACTCGCTGAACATAATGGTTCCTACACAGCTGCATTTAAAAATGTTTACGATTGGATTTCTGTAATAGAAGCTGATGTATGGTGTAGTAAGCCGATATTATTGTTGTCAACATCAACTGGCGCAAGAGGAGGTAAGACAGTTCTTGAAACAGCTTATAATAGATTTTCTAGAAATTATAAACATGAAATTCCCTTTTTTTCACTCCCTAGCTTTAACGATAATTTTGATTCTGTTGAAGGAATTATTGATGTTAGACTCAATCAAGATTTTCAATCAATCTTAATTGATTTTGAGAATATATTAAATGGAAATTAATATTTACCCAACTTATAATCAAGCTTCTGGTAATTTTAATTTTGGCGAAATACTAGAAAAAAAGCCGATTGGATTTCCTCAAGATAAAGGACAATTAAGCCCATATTCTAATCTGTTTTATTGGGCTCATGCATGGACTCCTGGGAACAGAAGTACGATCGGATTACACCCTCATCAAGGTTTTGAAATATGTACTTTTGTTTTAAAAGGTAGTATTAATCACTATGACACTCACTTAAATAAATGGATCAAACTTGATAAAGGGGATGTGCAAATAATCAGGTCAGGCAATGGCATTTCTCATTCAGAAGAGATACTTGAGAATTCTGAAATATTTCAAATTTGGTTTGATCCCGATTTGTCAAAATCTCTTAAAAAACCAGCATCATATAATG